>DATDHK010000021.1:0-9980 GCA_036521635.1 Bryobacteraceae bacterium
GTGGTGCGGCTGAAGGGCCGCGACTCTTTGAAGAAGCCGCTGCTGTTGCTCAATCATTTCGACGTCGTGCCGGTGGATGAGAAGGCCTGGGGCATGGACCCGTTTGCGGCAATTATTCGCGACGGCTTCCTGTGGGGCCGGGGAACGTTGGACATGAAGGGCATCGGCGTTCAGCAACTGATGGCGCTGATCGCGCTGCACAACGCGGGAATTACGCCGTCGCGTGACATCGTCATGATTTCGACCGCCGACGAAGAGAGCGGCGGCGCGCGCGGAATCCAATGGATGATCGCGAACCACTATGGCGACATCGACGCGGAGTACGTGCTGGACGAGGGCGGGATGGGCAGCCGCGATGCGCTGGCGTCCGACAAGCTGGTCTTCGGTGTTGCAGTGGGCGACAAGGTGCTAATTTGGCTGCGCCTGCGCGCCACGGGAACGGCGGGACACGGCTCGCAACCGGTTCCGGATAATGCGAATTTGATTTTGCTGGAGGCTATTCGCAAGGTGATGGCGCTGCCGGAAAGCGGCCAGGGCAGTCCGGTGGTGGAAGAGATGAAGCGGCGGATCGGTACGCCGCTGGCGCAAAACAAATTTACGTCGGCCATCCAACGCAATACTATTTCGCTCACTACGCTTTCGGCCGGTGTCGGCTCGCCGCCGCGCGTGAATGTGATTCCGTCGACGAGCGAAGCTGGGCTGGACTGCCGAGTATTGCCGGGCACCAACACAGATGAATTTATTTCGGATTTGAAGGCACGCATTAACGACTCGCGAGTGACGGTGGAGATAATCAATATCGCGCCGGACCCCGGCGTGAGCAGCACCGATACGCCGCTGTTCAGCGCGATGCAAAAGGCGATTTTGAAACATCATCCGGGCGCGATCGTGACGCCGATGATTGTGCCGTTCGGGACCGACTCGGCGTTTCTGCATCGGCGCGGCGTTATCAAATATGGTTTGACGCCCATGATTCTGGACACCGCGACGGCGGCGACGATGCACAGCGATCGGGAGCGTGTGCCGGTCGGGGAATTTCTAAAGGGGATTCATATTTTCTACGACCTGCTAGCGTCGGAATTTTAAGAGCCATGCCCAAACTTTCCATTCGCGATTTGGATTTGAAGAACAAGACCGTTTTCATACGCGTGGATTTCAACGTTCCCCTGGCGCCGGGGGGGCAGGAAATCACCAGCGATAAACGCATCCGGGCGTCGCTGCCTACTATCCGGTACGCACTGGA
This sequence comes from Bryobacteraceae bacterium, assembly GCA_036521635.1. GTDB lineage: Bacteria > Acidobacteriota > Terriglobia > Bryobacterales > Bryobacteraceae > Palsa-89. The sequence continues at coordinate 1,244 of DATDHK010000021.1, forward strand.
TCGGGGGGCGGGCGTAATTCTAGCGAGCCATTTGGGTAGGCCGAAAGGCAAGCCGAATGCCGAGATGAGTTTGCAGCCCGTAGCGATTCGGTTGGCGGAATTGCTGTCGCTGCCCGTTCAGATGGCGCCCGATTGCGTAGGGCCGCAAGTGGTGGGCATGCGTCCGGCGCCGGGCGAGGTGCTGTTGCTTGAAAATCTGAGATTCCATTCTGAGGAAGAGCAGAACGATCCGGAGTTTTCGAAACAATTGGCGTCACTGTGCGGTGTGTATGTGAACGATGCGTTCGGATCGGCGCATCGTGCCCACGCATCGACGGTGGGCATGACAAAGTTTGTGTCGCAGCCTGCAGCGGGGCTGCTGATGGATCGAGAACTGGAATATTTGACTAAGGTAACTAAGCATCCGGCGCGTCCTTGCGTCGCGATTTTAGGCGGCGCCAAAGTGTCCGACAAAATCGAAGTGATCGAGAATCTGATGAAGCTGGTGGACCAGTTGCTCATCGGCGGCGCAATGGCCTACACGTTTATGAAGGCCCAGGGGCAGCCGATTGGAAAATCGCTGGTGGAAGACGACAAAGTGGATCTGGCGGGAGACTTGCTCGCGCGCGCCGGCGACACTATGCTGTTGCCTACCGATCACGTGGTGGTAACGGAATTGAAGGCGGGGGCCGATTCGCGCGTGGAGCGGGCGATTCCGGACGGCACAATGGGCGTCGATATCGGGCCTGAGACGATCAAGGCATATTGCGCGGCGATTGCCGGAGCGAAGACCATTATCTGGAATGGCCCGATGGGCGTATTCGAGAAGCCGCCGTTCGATCGGGGGACGGTGGCGGTGGCCCAGGCGGTGGCGGATTCGGGCGCGGTCTCTGTGGTGGGCGGAGGAGATTCGGAGAAGGCTGTGAAGTCGGCGGGCGTGTCGGATAAGATTTCGCATATCTCCACTGGCGGCGGGGCGTCGCTGGAGTTTTTGGCGGGTATGGAGTTGCCGGGCGTAGCGGCGTTGAGTGAGAAATAGTTTACAGGAATATTGCCAGGCCGCTGAGTACCGCCGCCAGCATGGCCCACGTCGCCAACAAGGAGTGGTCGATCAATACACCGGCGATTGCCGGCGCCACGATAGCGGAGATCGAGTTCAAGGATTGTGTTAGCCCCAGAACCGCGCCTTGCTCGGAGCGCGCCGCTTTTTGTGTGATCAGGCTGGTCAGTGCCGGTCGCGTTACTCCGGTCCCGGAGGATGCCACCGCGCTGAACAACAAGAGCAAGGCGATTCCATGCGTGAAGCCCAGCGCACCGAGTCCCAGCATGGTGAAAAGAAAACCCGCGCGAACCAGCGTTACTTCGCCGAATATTTTCACCAGCCGTCCCATCAGGCCGCCTTGGATGATGACGCCCAGCAATCCGAGATAGGCATAAACGTACCCGACTTCTTTTGGTCCGAATGGATGGCCTTGCCATTCGAAGCGCCGCTCGGCGAACAAAGGGAAGCCGGCGATGTACATCGCAAAGACCATGGTGAAGGCCAGGAATTGCCAGAGCAGCGAGGCCAGCGCCGGCTGGCGAAAGTAGCGTAGGTAGTTGCCCCAATCGAGCACGGCGAACTTGCGCGGAGTGGCGCCGTCGACGGCCGCGGGCTTGGTGGAGGGCAGCAAAAAATAGGTGGCGAGAATGCTGGTGGCCGAAAGTCCGGCGGCGGCAAAGATGGGATATTGATAGCTATATTGCGCCAGGTAGCCGGAAATTCCAGGTCCGATTAGGAAGCCCATGCCGAACGCAATTCCAATCAGCGCGAAAGACTTTGCGCGGTCTTTCGGTTCGGTTACATCCGAGATGTAGGCTTGCGCGAGAGACAGATTTCCGGCGGTCAATCCATCGATTATGCGCGAGAGGAAGACGATCCAGAGCGCGTTGGCATACGCCAGAATTAGAAATCCTATAAAGGTTCCAAGCTGGCTGATCAGCAACAACGGCCGGCGTCCGGCGCGATCGGACATGCGGCCGAGCATCGGCCCTGCGATCAACTGGCAAAGCGCGTACGTGGAAACCAGCAGACCCACCACGGCCGGCGATGCGCCGAATTTCTCCGCATAAAAAGGAAGCAACGGAAGGATGATGGTGAGGCCCAGGACATCCACGGATACGATCAGGAAGATGGGAAGGAGTGGAGATTTATGCAAGCAAAGTCAGTACGATGGTAGCAGATGCCCGTTTATGGCTGACCAACTCTACCTTTCTTACTGGCTTCGAAAGCATACCGAACAGAATATGCTGCGCCACTACGAGACGGTGTTGAAGCTATTTCCGTTTTCACGGCTGGCGCAGAATCCGTCGACTTTCAAGGTGATCCCCTTGGATTACGCGGAGCCCGCGGTGCTCGAGGTGGCCTTTCCACCGCCGCTGAATCTTGAAGACGTTTTAACGGCCGCGAAAGAATTTCAGAACGCCGATTCCTGCTACCGGCTGGAAACCTGGTGGGATTTGTGGCAGTTCGAAACAGATTGGCAACTCACGCCGTCGCGGGTTGCGCTGTGCTGCTACGGACCGGAATTTGAGCGCGAAACAGGCGAGCATCTGTGCCTTGAATTTGGCATCGACGCGCACTTTCTGCCGCAGCCGGAGCATGCGGGCGGCTTGCGGATGATCCAATCCAACATTCAGAGCCTGCTGAAACTGGTGCACGATCTGGACGACGCACTGCCCGTGGAGACTCGCCAGTTGTGGTCGGAAGGCGGCGAGAATTTCTCGGACAAATTGCATCAGGCGCTGGCCGGGGAACAGAACCGCTAGGGAACATCCGTCGATCGCCGCGCCAGCAGTTGGTCAATTGCTTCCGACAGCATCTTGGGCAGAAACGGCTTCTGCAGAAAGACCACCTGCCGTCTCAACTCCACCGGCAAACTGGCAATGAAGAACGGCGACCCGCTGCAGATCAGGTACAGCAGATCCGGTTTGATTGCCAGCATTCTGGTCAGCAGCGTATCGCCCGGCATGTCCGGAATACCGAGGTCGGCGATCACCAGATCGTAGCGGCCGGGCATTGCGGCAAACGCGGCCAGCGCATGCAGAGCTTTCGAATATCCCTCTACTTCAAAACCCAGCCGGACTAGATATTTTTCGAGCAACTGCAGCAACGGCAACTCATCTTCAACCAGCAGAATATGTGCGCGGGACACGCCTACCAGATGGCCAACGGAGTCTCGCCCGGGCTGAAGGCAAGTCCCAGGCTTACGCGTTGCGAGTCCTTATGAAAGTCGGCGTTTTGCGTCGTGTAGCGGCGGTAGTCGTAACGCAATTGCAGATGGGTCGCTTGCAGCACTTTGTATGTGACGCCGAAGCCGCCTTGCACGTTGGTGTACTTGCCCAAAGTTTGGCCGACCGATGAGAGTTCGTTGTAACTGGCGTTAGCCCCCGCGGTGAACCTTCGAAAGCCGGTGTAAGAGTATCCCAGAACGCCCGCGTTTTGCTTCGACGTGAGGTACACGCCGTTGCCTGGAACCACGCCAAGCGAGTAGCTCAAGGTGAGCGAAGAGCGATCGAAGCGGCGGATCAGCCTGGCTTCGAAATCGGGTGCATAAACGACGCGGAAGAAAGTTACGACCGCCACGTTGCGCCCCACGATCGCGGCGATAGCCGGGTCGAGCGATACCTGCGTCAACCCCAGGGATTCCACGCGCGTGCCGCCAACCTGCATGCTGAAATCCCACTTGCGGCTCAAACCCGTGGCGTATCCGATTGTGGCGGTCTGCAGCTTCGCGTTCCCAAAGGTCCGCTGAAAATCGTAATAGGCATAATCGTAATTGACGGAAACCGTCTGGCGGCGCGTAAGCCGGTACGCCACGTTGGCGCGCGTGTTATATCCGTTGAGTCCGGCAAGCGCGAGCGATGCCCGGCGAACCAGAAAACCTTCGCCGCCCAGACCGATGGAAAGCCGCGCGCTCTTCTGCCATGTGAGATCCACTCTGGATTGCAGGAAGCTGGTGCGGCTATCGAACAACTCGTTGGCCGGCACCGCGAAGAGATCCGTATTTGTGAGCGGCAAATAAGCGAAGCCGCCATTGCTGAGCGTGCTGGTGCCGACGGTCTCTTTTAAATCCAAAGTGAGCCTGCGCTTGAGCTGGTGTGCATAAGAGAGGTTCAGAAATTGGTCCGCGCCGCTGAAACCGCCGCCCGTATAATGCCGGTAGGAACCTTTGTATTCGAGATTCAGCCGGTCTCGCCGCCACTTTCGCGCCCCGATAACTCCGAAGCCGGTTTCCACTCCATACTGCGATCCGACGTTGAGAATGTTACCCTGCCCGTTGGTCGCCAGCGGTGTCAGACCGGAATCGTAGATGCCGGTGACTTCGCCGTAGAAGCGGAAATCGATCAGTTTGCCGCCCCGCTCGCCGATCAGACTTTTGTCGCGGCTGAGAATGGAGGGTCCTTCGTAGGTCTGATTAGCTTCCGCCTGCTTCTCTTCGGGAGTTTTTTGATCCTGCGCTTTCTGGTCCTTAGTCTTTTTGTCGTCCGGCTTCTGGTCCTGCGCCAGGGCGAAGCCGGCCGTCAACAGCGCGATGCAGATAAATATCGGTTTCAACCCCATGCTCCTGTTCATACATTTCCGCCACATTATGTTTTACTTCTAAAAGTCTGACGCCTGGCTATCCTTATGTCAAGTTTAGCGCCTGGGGGAAGGAACACGAAGAACACGAGAAGCACTGAGGAACATGGAAGTGGAATACGAGGAATACGAGGGAGACGAGGAATACCGAAGCGACGAGGAAACTCCGCGGTGTTCCTCGTATTCCTTGTATTCCTCTCCTCGGTGCTGCTCATGTTCCTCAGTGTCCATCGTGTTTCCCCGTGTTCCTTGTGTTCCCCGTGTTCCCTCCCCGACACTACAAGTAGTATGCAATTTCACACAGAACACCTTACCTTCAACACTAAGAAACATCGGCAGTTTATCAACATCACTCCAGAGGTAACCAGCGCGCTCGAGAAAAGCGGAATCCGGGAAGGCATGATCCTGGTGTCGGCGATGCACATTACCGCCGGCGTCTGGGTGAACGACGCCGAGGACGGATTGCTGGCGGACATCGACGAATGGCTGGAAAAACTGGCCCCTTATCGTGAAGATTACCGGCATCACCGCACCGGCGAAACCAACGGCGACTCGCATCTCAAGAGCCTGATAGTGCATCATCAGGTAATCGTGCCGGTAACGAATGGGCGGCTGGATTTCGGTCCATGGCAGCAGGTTTACTATGCCGAGTTCGACGGACAGCGTCCCAAACGCGTCATTATCAAAGTGATGGGAGAGTGATCCGTTGCGTACCCGAAAGGATACGGACCGCGCGGACATTTCTCTAGCGAGGAGCAATATGCGAAGATACCTGCCTTTGATCGCCGTATGCATGGCGAGCGCGATGGCCGCCGACATTCCCATCCGCGAAGTGATTCTGTACAAGAGCGGCGTGGGATATTTCGAGCGAGCCGGCACGCTTCGGCCGGGCGAATCGGCCCACTTGGATTTCAAGGCTTCGGACATGAACGATGTCCTGAAGTCACTGACGCTCGAAGACCGGAATGGCGGGAAGGTCACGGGGCTGCGCTATGACTCGAGCGAGCCGTTGGATCAAAAGCTCGCGGCGTTTCCTTTCAAGATCGCCGGGCAGACGCCGCTGAGCATGTTCCTGGATCAGATGAAGGGCACGAAAGTAGAAATCAAATACGGAGCGGAGACGGTCAGCGGAACCATTGTGAGCGGCCGGGTAGTTGCCGGCGACGACAAGCGCGCGGAGCGCGAGCAACTGGTGCTGATGCTGGATTCCGGCGAGCTGCGGACCTTCGATCTGGCGGCCGCGAATTCGATTCGCTTTGCGGACGCGGCGCTACAGCTTCAGTTGAAAGATTATCTGCTCGCCGTTAACCAATCGCGCTCGAAAGACAAGCGCAGCGTCTATATCGATTCGTCCGATGCCAAGGAACGTCAGATCGCGGCCAGCTACATGGTGCCGATGCCGGTCTGGAAATCGAGCTACCGGCTGATCTTCAACGACAAGACCGAGCCGATGCTGGAAGGCTGGGCCATCATCGACAACACGTCGGGAGAGGATTGGACGAACGTCCGGCTGGCGGTGGTGTCCGGGCGTCCGGTTTCGTTCATCAGCTCGCTGTACGAACCGAAATACGTGGCGCGGCAGACGGTGAATCTGCCGGAGGATCGTGCGGCGGGTCCGGTCGTGTATGAGGGCGGCATCGGGACCGATCAAACGGCGAAAATGATAGACGGTCTGCCTCCGCCGCCTGCGGCGCCCGCTAACGGTCGATTTGAGAATTTCGCCAAGCTGCAGGTTGGCTCGACTGCGGAAAGCGCCGGCGGAGGAGGCGGAGTTTATCGCTTAAGGACGCAATCCGGCGTCGCCGTTAACGTCGCTGCCGGTGACCTTGGCGAGCTGTTTGAGTACCGTTTCGGCGCCGCGGTGACAGTGAAGAAGGACGAGTCGGCGATGCTTCCGTTCCTGCAACAGAAAATCGGATCGCGCAAGCTGCTGATTTATTCCGAAAACTATGGCGAGCATCCCATGAGCGCCGCGGAGTTGACCAATTCAACGGGAAAGACACTGGACGGCGGTCCCATCACGGTCTTCGATGCCGCCAGCTACGGGGGCGAAGCGCTGATGACGACGCTGAAGGCCGGCGACAAACGGCTGATCAGTTACGCGGTCGATTTGGGAACGCGCGTAACCACAAAGTTCGATTCCGCTCGCAGTGTGGTGCGCGAGATCCACGTCAATCGCGGCATGCTAACCGCGCGGACGGCCATGGACGAAATCAGGACATACACCATTCGCAACGTGGATCAAAAGCCGAAGACCCTGATCATTGAGCACTTGCAGCGCCCCGAATATAAGCTGCTGAACATGAAACCGGCCGAGACCACCGCGAACGCCTATCGCTTCGAGGTGAAGCTCGCGCCGGATTCCACCGAGAAATTTCCTGTGACGGAAGAGCGCGTTTACGACACCACCACTGCGGTGTCCAGTCTGCAGCCGGATGTACTGCTCAGCTACGTCCAGAACAAGGCTTTGTCGGATGCAGCGCGCCGGCAACTGCAACAAGTCATCGACCTCAAGCGCCAGATTGTGGATGCCGATAACCAGATTCGGCAACTTGAAACAGACGTCAACAATATGTTTCGCGATCAGGAGCGGGTGCGGCAGAATCTGTTGAGTCTGAACCAAGTGAGCGGCCAGCAGGATCAGGTGCAGAAGTATGCGCGTGCGCTAGCGACGCAGGAAGGTCAATTGGCGGCGATGCGCGATAAAGAGAGTGAACTCAAGAAACAGAAGGGTGCATTGGAATCAAGTTTGAATGCATTGATCGAGAAATTGGAATTCTAGGTGTTTGTGGGGCAGGTTGGTAACCTGCCGCCGATTGTTAATCGGCGTGTAAATTCGGAATTCAACACTACAGCCGATTGCCAATCGGCCACAGGTTACCAACCTGCCCCACAATAATCCTGGATAAAATAAACTCTTGCGCATCGCTCTCATCGGATACGGCAACGTTGGCCGCGCATTTGCACACCTGTTGAAGACGCAGCGCGAATGCTATCCATTTCGAATCGTAGGAATCCACACCGCGCGGCACGGCACCGCCTTCGATGACGCTGGTTTGCCGCCCGCCCCCGAATTCGGCCCCGCGGCAGCGTCGGTCGAAGAATTTCTGGATCGCGCGAAATGCGAGATTGTCGCCGAGATCACCACGCTCAACCCCGCTACGGGCGAGCCCGCCCTGTCGCACATCCGGTCCGCATTCGCCCGCCGGCGGCACGTCGTCACGGCGAACAAAGGCCCGATCGCACACGCCTACGCAGCTCTACGAGACGAAGCCAAACAGGCGGGCGTCGAGTTTCGATTCGAATCCACGGTGATGGACGGCGGTCCGGTCTTCAACATGGTGCGGAAGACTTTGCCTGGCGTAAAGGTGCTAGGTTTCACGGGCATCTTGAACTCAACCTCGAAGATTGTTATCGAAGCGATGCGGGAAGGGAAGTCCCTGAAGGACGGTATTGAGGACGCCCGCCGCCGGGGAATCACCGAGGCCGACGCCAGCTACGACATCGATGGCTGGGACGCCGCTGCAAAAACAGCTCTGCTTGCTAATGTTTTAATGGATGCGCGCGTTACCCCGCACGACGTCGATCGTCGCGGCATTGGCCGTCTTACGCCGGAGCGCATGCTGGAGCTGAAGAAATCGCGCAAGACGGTATCGCTGGTGAGCCGCGCGCGGATTGGTTCGTCCGGCGTGCGGACGCGCGTCAGAGCAGAGGTGGTGAACGAAAACGATTTGTTAGCCTCGATTGAAGGAACCTCAAATTTGTTGCTGATCCATACCGACCTGATGGGCACTGTCGGCACTCTGGTGATCAAGGCCGGCGTCGGGCAAACGGCGTACGGCCTGTTCAGCGACGCCGTCGATATAGCTCAAACCGTGGCTTCCAAGAAAACTCAATGAAACTGATTCGCTTCCGCCATGCAAACGAAGTTCAAACCGGCGTGGTGAACGATCGCGGCGTGGTGGCTGTAACCGAGATCAACGCGCGTCTCGGCACAAAGATTCCCAACGATTTGCTGTCGATCATCCAGCAGAATGCCATCGCTCAATTAACCGGCATCGACGCCGTTGTCGCCATTCCGTATACCGAAATCATTCCGCTGTTGCCGTATGACACGCCGCCGAAGATCTGGTGTAT
>DATDHK010000022.1:0-8689 GCA_036521635.1 Bryobacteraceae bacterium
GTCAAAGTTCCCAGATCTCCGGTTCGATAGCGAAGCAGCGGAAACGCCGCATTGCGAACGGAACTGACCACTATTTCACCGGCCACCGATTCCGGAACGCAAGCCCCGGACTCATCGACGATTGTAACGACAACATCCGGATCCCAAATATGTAGTCCCGCATGGAATTCGCACTCCGACGCAATGATTCCGCATTCCGTCAGTCCATAGGCGTTGCACACCGGTACACCGAGAATGGCCTCGGCATTTTGGCGGAGGGCGTCCGTAAGGTTTGCGCCGCTGCAAACGAGGACGGGCGGGCGGTGGAAATTCCGGTCCGGGCGATTACGCCGATACTCCACCAGCACTTCGAGAATGCTCGGCTTGACGGTAACGCAAAAAGGACGCAAGTCCGCGAGCGAATCAAGGACCCGGCGAGTGGATTCGGAATCGGTTCCATCCAATATCGTCTGTAGGAAATGGCCCACCTGTCGACACGGATCCGGATACGCGAAGGGCTTGCACTCCCTGTTGTCGGTGATCGCCGCACAATAGACTTCGCGGCCGTCGTAGGACGCCGCGGCCAGCGCGGCGATCTTCCGGACAGTAAGAAAGAACGATTCGAAATGGAACTCCGGTGAGTAATAAATGGGAACGGGACGCCCAGTAGTGCCGGACGTGGATTTGACCCACAGTTGCGTGGAAAGAAGCGCTTCGGGAACAAATTTCTGCCCGCCCGCGCGAAGGTCTTGCTTGTCTAAGAAGGGAAATTGGCTGGAGCTTTTGCAATCCCGATGGTTTTTGTATGCCGGAACTTCACGATGCCGTTCCTCACGGATGAAGGCCTCGACCGCCTGGCCGTGCGCGCCAATTAAGCCGGCGCCGGACATCCAACAACGGAACCGTTCCTTCAATACCGGCGCCAGTTTGAAAGCCAGGAACCATTCTTCAACGTCGAAATCCAATGGCCCGTGATCTCGAAGGAGACCGGCGAAGGCGCGGGCCGGCTCTATCGGCATGAGGAAAAGACGTTTCTATACCGTTACGGAATTCCTGCTGGTCTTGAATGCAAGCTTGGCGTGCTCCGCGCTCACTTTCAGCCCCGATCCGCTCGCCGAAGCCATCGCGCTCTCAATTCCCAAATGTTTCAAAACTTTTTCAACGTCGTGCTCCGCCACGCCGGTCTTCTTTGCAACCGCGGCGACTATTTCACGATGATCGGATTGTTTCATAGCGAAAACACCTCCGTCTTGAATGTTACCGCAACTTTGTTTGTGCTTAGGGAGCGGCCGCACCGGCTACAGGCAGCCGCAAGCCTGGTTTGCTGAGCTGATCGCCAAACCCGATCCGGATTTCCGGGTTGGAGCCGATCGTGGCCGGGAGCTTAATATTGACCTGATACAAACCGGCGAAGCCCGGCGCGATACCGGCATATGAGATGTTGCTCGCGTCGATGGCGGTTCCATCGAACACAACTTTCAGGTCGGCAAGTTGCTTGAGTGGAGCGGCCCGGGTTGGCAGCTCGCAGTACTGGACGGGCGGCACGGTCTGTCCCAAACCAGTCACATAAAGGATCACGTCATCACCCGGTTTTACGGGCTTGTCGAGCGTGATGGCGGAGCCGTCGTCCCGCGTCGTCACCGCATTTTGCGCGTCCAGTTGAAACAATGCCGGAGCGGTGGCGGCGAGTTGAATCGGAATCAGGGGCCCGCTCAGCGCATCGATCACAACCTGCACGTCGGAAGCGCCGGGCAAAAGGTTTGGGGGCACAAGAAAATTGATTTGCAGCGGCGAAACGTAATAGAGGTTGGCGAGAACCCCGCCTACCAGGACGCGAACACCGGTGCCCGGCAGCACGGTTGGAAGGAGTCCGCCGCGAATGTCGTCCGCGGTGAGCCACTTCGTGCCGTACGCCAGACCGGTGCCGTAAATGGTCGCGATGGTGTTCGGCGCAAGCGGTCCGGCCAGATTGTCGGCTGCATTCACGATGCCAGCCGCGGAATAGGACGGCGCCGCTTGTAGCGTGCCGGCCAGCAGTAACAGAAGAAAGCGCGCAGACATTCCATCAGGTAGTGCCTAACTACCCACGGAAAGTCTCAGGGATAACGCGGTACTGCGGGATCAATCTCGCAGCTCCAGCGATCGATGCCCCCAGTCATGCTCTGGCATTCGCTCAGGCCCTGTTCCCGCAGCCAGTGGACGACATTCAAGCTGCGGACGCCATGATGGCAGAACACAATGAGCGTACCCTCATCGCCGCGAGCTTCCAGGCGCGACAGCTCGGCCGGAACGGAGCGCATGGGGATCAGCTCCGCGCCGGCTATCCGCGTTTGCTGAAATTCAGACGGCTCGCGCACGTCGATCAGCACTAGTTTCTCGCCGGCGTCCAGGCGGCGCTTAACTTCCTGAGGCGCGATTTCCAAGGGAAGGCTCATCACATGCGTCCGAACAGTCGCTCGTCCCACATTACACGCCGCGGGCCCGTGGCGCGAATCTTGACGAAGTCCGGATGCTCCTGATTGATCGCGACGTTGCGTTCGGGTCTTGCAAGCACCGACGGCACAACGAGCACCGCTGTCCTGCCTTCATCGTACCAACGGTCGCCGTATGCGCGGCTGGCGCGCTGATCGGCGGCATCCCAACCACGGAGATCCGCTGCGCTCAATTCCTCAATCTTTACTCCATTGCCAATCAGGATTTCGATCCAGGAATGACTTCGCGGGATGCGTCCGATGTTGGAATGCGCCAGGACTTCCAGCATCGCGCCGGCGTACGTCTCGGACGCATAGATTAAGCGGCGGCCCGGCGAATTCCAGCGTCCGCCGAATGACGCGGCTCCCGCTCCATCGAATATGCGGTGGCGGCGGTCGGCAATGCGGTAGGCGGAGTGCTCCACTAGGCGGGGAGGCCATGGAAGATCTTGTCGAGAATCTCTTCAGCTTGGCGTGCGCCGAGCTCGGTCATGGAAACTTCCAGTGGAGTTTTTCCGCGCAAGGCCGGATGCGGAGTGGTGACGAATAGACGGGCGTCCTCGCGGCGGCTGCCCCACACGTATTCCGCGTTGGCGATCACGCGGGCGACGCGTTCGGTGCGTTCGCTTTCGGCGGCGCTAAGCCGGTCCCGCCGGCGTTTGAAAGTAGCTTCCGGAACGATGCGATTCATCAACTGCCGCTGTTCGGCTTTCCCTTCAAAGATGCGGCAGGCGGTTTGGCGAAGTGCAGCCTTGGGCAATCCCTGGGAAACGGCTTCGTTTAGCGCGGAGACCGAACCCAGGCGGCGGCCCAGCACTTCCGTCCCCCCCAGAACTTCGGCAATTCGATTCGGAGCAATCATGGTCCTGGTATCACCATAACATTTTTCCAGTATCAGATGATGCTGGTCGCTGTCGCTCCCGTGGCCGGTGGATAGTGATCGGTGTCCGGTGGATGTCCGGCCAATCACCGATCACCGTCCACCAACCACTGGGAGCGACAGCGACCATTATGCTATGTTCATACCGCTGGGCCTCTCCTATGACACGAAACATCACTCTCACTATTAACGGGAAGAAGCGCACCGACACCGTCGAACCGCGCATGCTGCTGATTCATTACCTTCGCGAAACGGCCGGCCTGACCGGTCCACACATCGCTTGCGAAACGTCGTTGTGCGGCGCGTGCACCGTGCATCTCGACGGCAAGGCCATCAAGAGCTGCACCATGTTCGCGGTGCAGGCGGACGGGCGCGAAATCCTGACTATTGAAGGCTTGGGCAGCGATGGAAAACTCGACCCGATGCAGGAAGCTTTCTGGAACGAGCATGCGCTGCAATGCGGATTCTGCACGCCCGGCATGATCATGACCGCCAAGCAGATTGTGGAACGGAATCCCAGTCCCACTGAGCAGGAAATCCGTCATGGGCTGGAGGGGAATCTGTGCCGGTGCACCGGCTATCAGCACATTGTGAACGCGGTAAAGGCAGCCGCGGCCAAGGCATAAGCGAGGAACAAAATGGCCACAACAATCACCAAGACTGAAACGCTGGTTGGCAAGCGCATCCGTCGGCGCGAGGATCCGCGTCTGATTACCGGCACGGCCACTTACGTCGACGATATACAAATGCCCGGCATGCATCACGCCTGCATTGTGCGCAGCCCGCATGGCGCGGCGAATATCAAATCGATCAATACTAAGCCGGCGTTGGATCTTCCGGGCGTGGTCGCCGTTTTCACCGGGAAAGATACGGAGAAGATTGCGCCCGTGCCGTGCGGCGCTTCGCTGCCTGGCTTGCGCGTTCCGCATCATCACGTGCTGGCGATGGACCGCGTATATTTTCTCGGTCACCCGGTAGCCGTGGTGGTGGCGACCGATCGCTACATTGCGCGCGACGCCGCCGACCTGGTGGAAGTGGATTACGAGCCGCTCCAAGCGGTGACCGATCCAGAAAAAGCCATCGCCCCTGGCGCTCCGCCGGTGCATCCCGAATGGCCCGACAACACGGCGTTCAATTATCACCAGGAAGGCGGCGACGTGGACAAAGCGTTCGCCGAAGCGGATGTGATCGTCAAACAGCGCATCACCAGCCAGCGCCTGATTCCCGCGCCGATGGAAGGGCGGGGCGTTGTCGCCGAATGGCTGGCGGGCGATCGCGCGCTCACGCTGCATTCCTCGACGCAGATTCCACACCTGCTGCGATCCCTGATCGCGATGATGCTGGGCCTGGAAGAGAACCGCCTGCGCGTGGTGACGCCCGAAGTCGGCGGAGCGTTTGGCTGCAAACTGAACGTTTACGCCGAAGAAGCTCTGATGGGCTTCGTGGCGATGAAGATCGGCAAGCCGGTGAAGTGGATCGAGAGCCGGCGCGAGAATTTCACTTGCACGATTCACGGCCGCGGGCATGTGGATTATTACGAAGTTGCAGCGAAGCGCGACGGCACAATCACCGGCATCAAGCTGAAGCTGATTCAGGATCTGGGCGCCTATCATCAATTGCTGACGCCCGCGATTCCAACGCTATCCGTGCTGATGATGCCGGGCCTCTATGCCTGCCGGAACATTCGCGCCGACATTGTCGGCGCATTCACCAACGCAGTGCCCACCGACGCGTACCGTGGCGCGGGCCGTCCGGAAGCCACGCACGGCATCGAGCGCATGGTGGACATTCTCGCAGCCGAATTGAAAATGGACCCGGTGGACATCCGGCTAAAGAATTTCGTCGGCAACGACGCATTTCCCTACACCACCGCTACCGGCTTGACCTACGACAGCGGCAACTACGCCGCTCCTTTCGAGAAGGCGCTCGGCATCGTGAAATATAAGGAGCTGCGCGAAGAGCAGAAACAAGCGCGCGCCGCCGGGCGGCTGTTTGGCATCGGCCTATCGACGTACGGCGAGATTTGCGCCATGGGACCCTCGCCCGCCACCGCCGCCGGAGGCTGGGAAAGCGCGACCGTCAAGATTGAACCCAGCGGCAAGGTTACGGTGATGACCGGCGCTTCGCCGCACGGCCAGGGCGAGGAGACCACGTTCGCGCAAATCGCGGCGGACGAATTGGGCGTCGGCATCGACGATATTCTGGTGCTGCACGGCGACACCGCGGTGGTGCAATACGGCATCGGCACATTCGGAAGCCGCGGCACGGCCATCGGCGGCACCGCGATGTATTTCGCCATTCAGGACCTGAAAAAGAAAATCAAAAAGTACGGCGCGATGCTGTTGGCCAGCGAAGACGTGTCGTTCGCCAACGGCGTTTGCACCGACAACCAAAGCGGGAAATCGGTTTCGTTAAAGGAAATCGCAGCCGCTTCCTATCGTGCGATGAGCTTGCCTCCGGGCGAGACGCCGGGTCTGGTGGCGACCAATTTCTGGGAGCCGCCCAACTTCACGTTCCCGTTCGGAGCGCACATCGTGATCACGGAAGTCGACCGCGACACCGGCGCCATCGAGCTAAAACGTTACGTCGCGGTGGACGATTGCGGAAAGATTATCAACCCGCTGATCGTGGACGGCCAAGTCCACGGCGGCGTCGTTCAGGGACTCGGGCAGGCCCTGTGGGAGCAGGCAGTGTACGACGACAACGGCCAGCTTGTCACCGGCGAGTTCATGGATTACGCGCTGCCAAAAGCCAGCAACATTCCGTGGATCGAAAGCAGCCACACGGAAACGCCGTCGCCCGTGAATCCCTTGGGCGTGAAGGGCGTGGGCGAGGCCGGAACCATCGGCTGTTCGCCCGCCGTGGTGAATTCGGTGGTGGATGCGCTGAGTCCGCTGGGCGTGCGTCACATCGACATGCCGCTGACGCCCGAAAAAATCTGGAATCTGGTGCAAGCGGGAGGTCAGGCATGATCGCGCAGAATTTCGAATACGCGGCCCCAGGAAATTTGCAGGAAGCTTTGGATTTGTTGGCGGGCGGCGACGCCAAGGCGCTGGCTGGCGGCATGAGCCTGATCCCTCTGATGAAGCTGCGGCTGACCGCGCCCGATCAATTGGTGGACCTCGCGCGCATCGCCGAATTGAATTACATACGCGAGGAAGCCGGCACGCTGCGCATCGGCGCAACCACCACTCATTATCAGGTGGAGAGCTCGCCGCTGGTCCGCTCGAAGTGTCCGCTGCTGGCCGAGGCGGCGTCGTCCATCGGCGACATACAGGTTCGCAATCAGGGCACGATGGGTGGCAGCGTGGCGCATGCCGACCCGGCCGCCGACTACCCCGCATCCCTGCTGGCGCTGGAAGGCCGGGTGAAGCTGGTGACCGCGAAATCCGAGCGGGAACTTTCGCTCGCCGACTTCTTTGTCGACACCTTCACCACTGCGCTCGAACCCGGCGAAATCATCCGCGAAGTGATTGTGCCGGTGGAAGCCCAGTCCACTGGAACCAGCTATCAGAAAGTGATTCAGCCGGCGTCCGGATTCGCCATCGTCGGCGTTGCGGCGCGCGTTCAGAAAGCGAACGGAAAAATTGGGATGGCGCGCATCGGCGTCACGGGTCTCAGCGGAAAGCCTTACCGCGCCACGAATGTCGAGCAAGCCCTGGAAGGAACCGCCGCGGCCGCAGCCGACATCCAAAAGGCGGCGGCGCTGGTGGCCGCGGGCGTAGATGCCAACGCGGATCTGCACGCGTCGGCGAATTATCGCAGGCAGCTCGGCCGCGTCTACACCGCGCGCGCCCTGGCCGCCGCGCTTTCGAGGATGGCTTGAAGCTCGAGGGATCTTATTTAGTACCGGCCGGGCAGGAGCGGGTTTATCGGCTTCTACAGGACCCGGAAGTTCTCGCCAAATGCATGCCGGGAACGGATCGTCTCGACAAAGTCGCCGAAGACGAATACGAAATGAAAATGAAGATGATGATCGCCGGCATGGGCGGCATGTTCGCCGGAAAAATCCGAATCGCGGATCAGAAAGCGCCCGAGAGTTTTCGGCTGGTGGTGGATGGCACGGGCAAAATCGGATTCATCAAGGGCGAGGGGCTGCTGAATTTAATCGCCCAGGGCGAAAAGACGGAAGTGAAGTACGAGGGCGACGTGCAGGTGGGCGGCACTATCGCTGGCGTAGGGCAGCGGCTGCTGGACACAACCTCAAAAATGATAATAAAGAAATTCTTCGAAAAGTTCTCGGAAATCTGTGCGGCCGATTAATTTTTTTGTGGGGCAGGATGGCATCCTGCGGCGGATTGGTAATCCGCCTGTAACTAGGAACGCTTCACCGTACGGGCCGATTACCAATCGGCCGCAGATTACCAATCTGCCCCACATTTAAAAAAACAAAGAGGCGCGGTCCGAAAAAATGGGCCGCGCCAACCAGAGGAGGAGAAGGTTCTAATTGACTCACGCTTCTCTGTCTAGAATGACGTGCCGGACCAGCGGATAGTTCCTTCCGGCGGTACTTTTCGTAAGATAGATTATATGCGGTTAGCAGGCAACGTACTAGGGATTTTACTTATCGGCGTTACCGCGCCGGTATTCGGCCAGGTAGTCGTAACAAATGCCCCCCCACTGGCGTACGGTTCCATTGGCGTAACCTATTCCACCCAATTGACGGCCACTCCGGTAGGGCAGCCATACCAATGGACTATCATCCAGGGCAATCTCCCGGCGGGCTTGAATTTGAACGCGCAGACCGGGGAGATCGCGGGCGTGCCAACCGCGGGCGGCACACAAACTTTCACCGTTCGGGCCACCGCGCAGAACCAGCAATCCGGAACGAAGCAGCTTTCGATCGGCATTCTGCAGATCAGCACTCCCTCCCCCCTGCCGGGCGCCACTCTGGGCACTTTTTATTCGACCCCGTTCAATACGTCCGATGGCCCGGCGTCGGCAGTCTACACTTGGCAGGCCGGTCAGGCGCCGCCGCCTCCCGGGTTGACAGTATCCACTAACGGAGTTCTGAGCGGCACGCCCACCGCTACCGGGACGTTCAATTTCCAGGTCTTCGTTTTCGACGAGAAGGACTCCATTCAGGCGATCAAGAATTTCTCGATCGCGGTGGCCGCATCCCTGATCATTACCACGCCATCCCCGCTTCCGAACGGCGACGCCGGTTCGCCGTACAAAGCTACTCTGAACGCTACCGGCGGAACGGCGCCGTACCACTGGAACATCCTCTCCGGCCTTCCGTTGGGACTCAACCTGGATCCGAACGCGGGCATCATCAGCGGAACTCTACTGAACCCCGGCCAATTCTCCTTCTCGGTGCAGGTAATCGATAGCGCCAATTCGGCCGGATCGAAAACAT
>DATDHK010000023.1:0-6610 GCA_036521635.1 Bryobacteraceae bacterium
GCGGTGGATCCCACGGCGCTAAACGTGAAAGTGCCCACGTTGGTGATCTGGGGCGAAAAGGATACGGCGCTGTTGACCAGTAATTTGGATGGACTGGACCAGTTCGTGCCGAGCCTGACCATCAAGCGCATCCCGGAGGGCACGCATTGGGTGATTCACGAGAAGGTGGCCGAGGTGAACGGCTACATCCGCGATTTCATTCGCTAGCGTAGGGCAGGTTGGCAACCTGCCGCCGATTGGAAATCGGCCTTTCGGAAGCAAGCAACAGGGCCGATCTAACAATCGGCCGGCAGGATACCATCCTGCCCCACAGCAGCCGAATGCTTGGCCACCATCGGCTCCAGAATTCCAGTGATCTCCTCAAAAATATAACTCGGTGACCGATCCCCGCGAATCTGATAATAATTTCTGTCCTGATAATGAGCCAGCACCGGCCGCGTCAGCGCATCGTAAGTTCGAAGGCGCTCACGCACTACATCTTCCTGATCGTCCTTCCGCGTGATCAGCCCGGTTCCGTCGTCGTCGCAAATACCGGATTGAAGCGGCGGTTGGTGCAGCAGATTGTAGATACGCTTGCACGCGGGACATTGCCGCCGGGAACTCATTCGTCCTACCAGGGCATCCATGGGAACATCCAGATGCAGAATGACCGGCTTGGGAAATCCACGTTCGCATCGCTGGCGATCCAGGAATTCCGCCTGCTCTACCGTGCGCGGATAGCCATCGAGCAAGAATCCGGCGTTGCAATCGGGCTGAGACACCCGACGCGCCAGCATTTCGTTGACGAGATCGTCACCTACCAATCCCCCACTGGCCATGATGGACCGAACTGCGTTCCCCAATGGCGTGCCGGCTTGAATTTCCGCGCGCAGCATATCACCCGTAGAAATCGCCGGAATCCCCAACCAGTTTGTGATCAGCCGCGACTGCGTCCCTTTGCCGCTACCTGGCGGTCCAAAGAGCAGAAGGACCACGCTACCTCCGTTATCAAAGTACAGAATTCTGAATCAGACTACCCAAACCTACCCGGATGGTCAAGCTGTTATCATCGTCAGAACCCCATGAAGAAACTCATACTATTCTGCCTCATTAGCGGCTCGCCGTGGTGCTTTGCCGAAACTTTTGAATTGAAGGCCGGCCCGAAGACCGTGGTATGGGGATACTATTCGGCATCGGCCAAGCCCGTATTGACCATCCACTCCAACGACACAGTGCGCATTGAAACCGTTTCGGGCAGCCCCGCGCGCCTGGAAACGGCTGGTGTCCCAGCAGCCCAGATTCCCGACGCATTGCGCGCCATCTATAAAGAAGTTATCGACAAAGGGCCGGGCCCCCACATTCTCACGGGTCCCATCTACGTGGAGGGCGCGGAACCCGGCGACGTTCTCGAAGTCAGGATTCTCAAACTTGAGCTCACGGCGCCCTTCGCGTACAACAGTTTTCGCCCAGGCTCCGGTTTTCTGCCGGACGATTTTCCGTCGGCGCGAACTAAGATCATTCCACTGGACCGCGCGCGCATGACAGCCAAGTTCGCCGATTCCGTCGAGCTCGCCCTGCATCCATTCTTCGGCAGCATGGGTGTCGCGCCGCCGGAGGCCAACGGCCGGATCAACAGCGCGCCGCCTTGGATCCACGCCGGCAATCTTGACAACAAAGAACTGGTGGAGGGAACCACGCTCTTTATTCCGGTTCATGCCAAGGGCGCGCTCTTTGAAGTAGGCGACGGTCACGCCGGTCAAGGCAATGGCGAAGTAGACATCACCGCGCTCGAGACCCAACTCACCGGCACGTTCCAGTTTGTAGTTCGCAAGGACATGCATCTGAAATGGCCCCGCGGCGAGACTCCGACGCATTTCATAACGATGGGCGTGCATGAAGATCTCACCGAGGCGACAAAGTTAGCGGTCCGCGAGACCATCGATTTTCTGGTGACGGAAAAACACATGAGCCGCGACGATGCTTATATGCTCGCGAGCGTAGCGGTGGATTTCTGCATCACGCAGTTAGTCGACGGCAACAAGGGCGTGCATGGCATGATCGCGAAGAAACTTTTCCAAAAGTGAGCTTTTGACTAGTACCAAATTGCAGAAGTTAGCGTCAGACCGCTCCCTTACGGTCGCGGCTCGGAAAGGCTGACTGAGCCGCGACCGTGAGGGAGCGGTCTGGCCGAGTTTAGCACTCGAACTTCTGCAACTTGGTACTAGCGCGCCATGCCCTCCAGCACTTTCCGCGCCGTCTCCGATCCGCACACTGGTAATTGAGGATCGGTGAGCAGCCCGATTTGTTTTAGCACTGAAGCCTGGTCCCAATAAATGTGTTCGTGCGCCAGCTTGCCGTCGCGAAAATGCACGATCACGACCAGCGGAACTTCCACTCGCTTGTTAGTGGGCGCCACGCCGGGCAGCATCCAGGGCATCTCAACTGTGTGGGTAAATGAAAAAATCATTTCGTCCACGAGCTGATCGGCGCCGATGGTGCGAGACACGGGCGTGAGGGTGGTGTCGGGCGGCATGCAAGGGATGAAGTCGGTCGAATAGAAACGCCGCAGTTCGTCTTTGCCGTGCGCTCCAGTCATAACCGGAATGTGATTGACGTAGGCGTCGTCGACCATGGTGTCGAGCGTGGCTTCAGTGTCGCGAGTCGCAAATTCATGTTGAGTGTGCTGCTCCCAAATAGCGCCGAGGTCCATGAGATCAATGTTAGTAGATGTGGCTAGTGCAGCATCACAACGTCAGCCTCGCCTTTTTGGCGCACCACGGTAACCGCGATCGCCTGCCCCTGCCGGAACAGATTCAGGTCCACTAGCGCGTCGCCCACCGGCAGGTTGGTGATGCTCAAGCGATCCAATTCCGGCGGAAGAACCGGCTTCGTCAACACAACGCGCCCGGCCGCCCCGTCCACCGAAAGTCCCAAGCAGGACTGCAGCAGCATAAATACCGCCGCCGCGGCCCAAGTCTGCGGCGAACATGCCACTGGATAAGCCGTGGGGGCTTTGCCCAGCCTCCGCGAGAATCCGCAAAATAATTCCGGCAGGCGCTCACTCTCGACGTAGGTTGCAACCGCCAGCATTCCACTCAAAACGCGCGCCGCCAGATCCTTGCGCCCATAGCGCGCGAGACCAGCCGCAACCATCGCATTATCGTGCGGCCACACCGAGCCGTTGTGATACGACATCGGATTGTAGCGGGCCTCGGTATTGGCCAGAGTCCGAACGCCCCAGCCCGAAAAGAACGATTCTCCAGCCAGACTCGCAGCCACTTTTTGCGCGCGCTCTGAATCCGCGATGCCCGTGAACAAACACTGGCCCGCGTTGGAGGTGCGAACCCTGCAAGGCTGCTTCTTTCCATCCAGCGCCAGCGCATAGATGCCGATCTCTTCGCACCAGAAAGCCTTTTCGAATCGATCCCGCAAATCCAGAGCCTGCTGGCGAAGTTGTGCGGCCACGGTGTTCAATCCCAATGCTTCGGCCACGCCGGCGATGCCTTGTTTCGCGGCGTAGACATAACCCTGCACTTCGCACAACGCGATGGGACCGTCGGCCAGCGTGCCGTCCGCATGAAACACCGAATCGTGCGAATCCTTCCAGCCCTGTTGCACCAGGCCATTGGAAGAACGCCGGTCGTATTCGACAAAGCCATCCTGATCGAGATCGCCAAAGCGATCGATCCAATCCAGCGCGCTTGCCACGTGCGGCCAAATCGACTTGAGAAATTCGCGGTCGCCCGTTCTATGGAAGTAGGCCGCGGCCAGTAAAACAAACAAAGGAGTCGAATCGACGCTGCCGTAGTAGCGCCGGAACGGAACCTCGCCCAGCGCCGGCATCTCGCCGTCGCGGGCTTCATGCAGAATCTTGCCCGGCTCGGCGTCCTGATCGGCGGAAATATCCATGGCCTGCGTAGCGGATAAATACGACAGAACGCCGCGCGCGATTCCAGGCGACAGCCACATGCATTCGAGCGCCGTAATGATGCCGTCCCGCCCGAACGGAGTGCAAAACCAGGGTATGCCGGCGTAAGGATAAATTCCGTAGGGAGTGGGCGTGAGCATCATTGCCACGTCCACCTCGCAGCGCCTCACCCATCGATCGAACTGATCGTTCGAGGTATCGATATGACAGTTGAACTCATTCGACCGCGCGATCAGGCTGTGGGCGGTAATAAGCGCTTCCGCCTGCGCCACCAGGGGCCGACGATTTCCGTCCTGCTCACAGGTGATGCTAAGCAGAAATTCACGCTCGCCCTTCTCCTCCAGATGCAGGTCGAATTGCAGCTCCGATCCGGAGACCAACTCCGGCTCGGGGGTGCAGCGCAAAAGCGATCGACGCACCACGCCATCCAGCCCGCGATAGCCGAGGTTAATGCCGTCACTCCTCTTTTCCGCCGCCAGCATTACGCCTCGTTGCGGACGCTGCTGTCCGCGGACTTCGAAGATGTCGGCGTAGTCGGCGTCAAACTGAATCGAGATGCTGGTGTCCACCGGCGTCACGGCATAGTTATGAATGCGAATGCGCTCGTAGTAAGTGTTTTCCCAAATGAACTTGCGCCGCATGATGTGCAGCGTGCCGCGCGGAAGCACCACTTTGCCGTCGAAATAAACGTCCGGATTGGTGAGGTCGGCGACCACCACTACGTTGTCTTCCCGGACCGTGGAGCTCAACAACATCGGCCGGCCGCTCACCAGCAGCAATCGCAGGCACGATACGAAACGCGTACCCGCATGATAGATGCCCTCTTCGTGGCGATTAGCTGAATCAATGTCTCCGAACCGGTTGAGAACGGCAAAAGTATCGCCGCCTTTCAATACCAGGGAAAGCTCCGGCGGCGCCGACTCGGTGGCCAGGATGTAGTAGTGTTCCTGCGGCCGGATAACCTCTTGGGTTCGCATCGTTACACGACTTCAACACTCCGCGCCTCGACGGTTCGTTCCTCTGAATCCCGGCCTTCGAAGTCCCGCAGGATGGACTCGTAAACCTTCACATAGTCCAGCGCCATGCGCCGCGCACTGAAGCGTTTTTCAAACCTGGCCCGGCATTCCTTGCGGGAAATGTGCCGCACCTGATCCACGGCCGACACCGCCGCCTCCACGTGATCGACAAGCATTCCCGTCACGCCCTCGTCGACTACCTCGGGCGTGGACCCCTGCCGGAATGCGATTACCGGCGTGCCGCAGGCCATGGCCTCGATCATCGCCAATCCGAACGGCTCCGGCCAATCGATCGGGAATATCAGCGCCTGAGCGTTGCCCAGGAAATCCTGCTTTTGCTTTTCATTTATTTCGCCGATGAATTCCACTAAAGGATGATCCAGCATCGGGCGAATCGTGGACTCGAAATAGGGGCGATCCGCGCGGTCGATCTTGGCTGCGATCTTGAGCCGCATGCCGCTGCGAATCGCGATCTCAATGGCCCGGTCCACGCGCTTTTCCGGGGACACGCGTCCCAGAAAGGCCAGGTAATTCTCGGGGCGCTCCTCCAGCCGCAATAGATTTCCGGGCAGGCCGTGATAGACGGTTGCCAGCCAATTGGCCAACGCCAACGGGGCGCGCTGGGAGTCCGAAATCGAGACAATTGGCGTGTCGGGGAACCTGGCGTAAACGGGTTGCAAATCCGGAAGATCAAGCCGGCCGTGCAGCGTGGTCAGATGCCCGACGCCGTAGCGGCTGGAAACCGGGAAGTGCAGATAATCGATGTGGAAATGGACGATGTCAAACTCGAATGCGTGCCGGAAGACCTCTTCCATCAGAACGATGTGATGGGCCAGCGAATCCTGGCAATCCGGATCCAGCCGCAGCGCGCGCGGGCACACGCTCACCAGTTGCGCGCGCGTAGTTGAGTCGCCACTGGCAAATAATGTGACATCGTGGCCCTGAAGGACCAGTTCCTCGGTCAGGTACGAAACCACTCGCTCGGTGCCGCCATACAGTTTGGGCGGAACGCTTTCATATAAAGGCGCAACTTGGGCAATTCGCATTACGGTATCTTTCACCTAGTAAGATGATCGGGCGCGAGATTTGTTTCGTGGATGACGGCGAAAGCGTCTACTCGTTGAACTGGAGGTCCAACGACGCGTGGCAAACCGCCGATTGTTCATCCCCGCCGGCGTGCGCGAGGTCGAAGTAGGATCCGCTGGGCGCAAGCTCCGGCTTACAAATCTCGAAAAACCGTTCTGGCCGGAGCTTCACATCTTGAAGCGCGACCTGCTGCAGTATTACGCCGACGTGTCGGAATTCCTGCTGCCGCACCTGAAAGATCGCGCGATGGTCATGAAGCGCTACCCGAACGGCGCCGGCGGAGAATTCTTTTTTCAGAAACGGGCGCCTGTTCCCCGCCCCGCCTGGATTCAAACTTGCTCAATTCTGCACTCCTCCGGCAACGAAATCGACTTTCCGGTGGTCGCGAACCTGGAGACATTGCTGTGGGTGGTCAACCTCGGCTGCATCGATCTGAATCAGTGGTACGCGAAGTGTAACGATGTCGATCGACCGGATTATCTGCACTTCGATCTGGATCCCACGCCGGGAGCGGAGTTCGCACAGGTTCTGGAAGCAGCATTGGTGGTCCGCACCGCGCTTGCGGAATTGAAAATCCCGGCTTATCCCAAGACCACCGGAT
>DATDHK010000024.1:0-6583 GCA_036521635.1 Bryobacteraceae bacterium
TGAATCCCGATGGCGCATCGCCGTGGCCGCTGGCTGCGGAGAGAAGAAGAGCCGGCCGCTGTTCCTGAAAATGAGCCTGCAGCGGAGAGTCCGCAGCCCTTATGACTCTTCATAAAGAACCCCTGGCGCGGCCTTCGGGCCAGTGCCATTTAGTTTTCTCATTCCCGCACATAAACGGTGGGGCGGGTCCCCGGACCCGCACCGGGCGCCCTCGCCCGGCTTCGAGGTTTCCGTCATCAGAATGGACGGCCAGGGGGCCGTCCGCGGACGCGGGCGTCCGCCCCACAAAACTAAATGGCATGGCCTTCTGGCTGCCGCACCGAGGCTCGTCTCGATGGTGATTATCGGTGACTGTTGGGCTAGAGGCGCTTCAAGTCCTGAATCCGGGACTCCAGTACCGACGCGAACCCTTCCACTTCCTCGGACGAATATCCGCCGGCCCGGAACGCGTCGCGAATCTGTTCGGGCGAAAGTTTGCCAAGCAGTTCTCCCAGCCATTTGGCGTCCGCGACAGGAATCTTCCGGCCGATCCACTCCATATTGACCCGGCTGACGAATTCATGTGGATTGAAAACGACGATAGAAGCCGGCCGATGCGGATCGTCAAAATCCACAAACTCGCCATCCACCTTGCGTATGAATTTCGACTTCATGTAGGAATCAAGATTGCCTTTGGCCTTTTCGTGGCTCCGCTCCAGACTGGTAGTTCCGAAGCTGGCGCCCAGGTCGCTGATCATGTAAACCACTTCGGGCGCCTCTCCATCGCCACGCTTTTCACGGGCGACGAGATTGTTGACGTCCTTCAAATCCCAGTTGTTGATCACCGCCATCATCACGCGCAGGCCATTGAATTCGCGCGTGCCGGTGAACGGGTTGCGGCGCCATTCCCAGTACGCCAGCTTCTTTTCGCCCTTCACGTTTCTCTTGAGCCGCACATCGTGCAGCGACCCGTTCGGCCCCACCAACTCCTGGCCTCGGCGCAGGTGCGCGGGCAGATTCTTGATCGTCACTTCCGGCAAAAAGTAGTCTTCATTCGCGAAATAACCGACGGCCCACAGCAGGTTCGCAGCTACCGGTTCCGGCTTCGCCTCAGCGCCAAGCTTGAGCTTCCACTTCACGCCGTCGTCGTCCCGGAGCACCAGCTTGGGGTTCGATCCTTCCATGTCCTCGGACTCGAAAGTGAAGGTGGAGGGCGGCGCGTGCTCCTTGCCTCCCGGCCCGTAAAGCAGGTTTCGGGAAGCGATATCGGCAGGCTCCCGCCACAGCACGGGCGACGCGCTGCCAGTAATTTCTCCTTCCCCGGTTGCTGCTTTCTCCCTTTTTTTACCTGCGCCTGGCGCTGGGACGCTAAAAACGGCAATCAGCAAGGCAAGAGCAAGTAGATGATTCTTCTTGTACATAGGGACCTCCTGGAGGCCGGACGACGCTTTTTGAAAAGGCACGAAGAATGCCATATGAAATCGGTACCATGTGGGGCAGGTTGGTAACCTGCCCCACATGAGGGAGCATCCTTTGAAACTTCTGGTTCAACCCGGCGACGGCATCACGCCCATCGTCGAGGCGATTAACCGCGCCAAGAAGAGCGTCGAGATTCTCATTTTCCGTTTCGACCGCGGCGAAGTGGAGCGGGCCTTGGCCAACGCCGTGAGCCGCGGCGTTCTGGTGCAAGCTCTCATCGCATATACAAACCGCGGCGGCGAGCGGGGCTTGAGAAAGCTGGAGATGCGCCTGCTCGCAGCCGGCGTCACCGTCGCTCGAACCGCCGACGATCTCGCGCGCTATCACGGCAAGATGATGATCGTCGACCGCCGGACACTCTTCCTGCTGGCATTCAATTTCACTTCGCTGGACATCGATCACAGCCGCAGCTTCGGTCTCATCACCAAGCACCCGAAACTGGTGAACGAAGCGGTAAAGCTATTCGAAGCGGACACGAAGCGGCAGCCTTACGTACCCGGTCATCCATCGTTTCTGGTCAGCCCTCTAAACGCGCGCAAGCAGTTGGCCGCCTTCATCAAAGGGGCCAAAAAAGAGTTGCTCATCTGGGATCCGGAGGTGAGCGACTCCGCCATTGTTCGTCTGCTGGAGGAACGCGCCAAGGCGGGCGTCGACGTCAAAATTATCGGACGGTTGACCAAGCGAGGCTCCAAGCTGCCGGTGAAGAAACTGGCGGCGCGAAGGTTGCACACGCGAACCATAATCCGCGACGGGCGGCAGGCGTTTACCGGCAGCCAGAGCCTGCGCGAGTTGGAACTCAATGCGCGGCGCGAAGTAGGCATGATCTTCCGCGACGCCAAGATCGCGGCCCGGTTGTGCAAAATCTTCGAGGAAGATTGGATTGCAACGGCCGAGCCGCAAGCCGCGGAGGATGCCGCGGCCGAGGTCATACCGGTCTCGAAAGTCGCGAAGAAGGTCGCCAAGCAAGTGATAAAGGATATGCCTTCCGTAGGCCCCTTGGTGGACGTAATCATGAAGGAGCTGGGGGAAGAAACGGGAATGCATATCGACGCCAAGGAAGTGCAGGAAAGCGTGAAAGACGCGGTGAAGGAAGCGGTGCGGGATGCGGTGGAAGAAGCCGTGGCGCAAAACGGCGCGGCGCGGTAACGCTCCGGCTAATGGCTGCGCGGGTGACGGATTTCCGGCCAGAATTCGCGCACAACGTGGCTGCCGGCGTCAACCCCCAACATGATTCCGCCGGCGGCCAGGCCGCTTCCCACTGTATGCAGACGCGCTGGTTGCCAGGCGCGCGAAATCAATCCGCTGCCGAAATCGCCGGAGATCCGCCCCAGCGCGGGAGTGCGTTTGCCGGTGGTCGTCTTATGCGTGACCACGGTGCTGACCAACGCGTATTTCATTCTTGGCCCGAAGCCCCGTTTGCCCGAAGGGCGATAGCCGAGCTCTTCATGACGAACACTGGCCACGCCAAACTGAATTGAGTTTTTCACCAGGTGTTGACCGAAGGCGGAACCCAGGCGTTTGCCGAAACCCGCTACGCCGCCGCCCCACTCGTGGGGGCTGTTGCGGAGATGTTGGATGGCCGCGCCTCCGCCAACCCGGGCGGCGGCGCCCTTTCCGAACGTGTCCTTCACATACCGGTCCCGATATGGATGAGCTGGTCCAACGGCTTGAACAATCGCCGCGCCGAGCAGAAATATTATCGAGAGTCTAAAACGTTTCATCACCACCGTTAGTGCAATCCGCGGGCCGCATGAAACTTGTTACAGATGAAACAAAGTTACTCGGGGCGAATCCTTTATGTGGAGCACGAGCATGTTGATTCGACGTTTGTTCCCGATTCTGTTGAGCGCGGTAATTGTTCCTCTTAGCGCGCAAAATTTTGCACTCCGAGGATACACAAGCGAAGTAACCCACGTCCTTGCGCTGGTAGATGGCGATGCGGATCCTACACCGCCGCCGCGCGCGAATGCCGCGGCCCAGGATTCGCGCGACAAGGTTTTCTATCCCGGCGATACGGAGCGGCCCAAGCCGTTGCTGCGCAAGTTGGTCGTCAATATTCTTCTGGACCAGAAACAGATTTGGACCAGCCCATTCCATATGCATGCAGGCGATGCGCCGTGGTGGATCGGGTTCGGCGGCGCCACCGCGGCGCTTATCGCCACGGACCATCGCACTTCCACGTGGCTTGAGAACAGCAAGGGACAGGTTTCGTGGGGCAACAACATTTCTAAAATTGGGGCCACGTATACGCTGATTCCGTTGGTCGCCGGATTCTACGGCTTCGGCGTATTCACCGACGATCCGAAGGCGCGCGAGGTAGGCGTGCTGGGGGCGGAGGCGATGATAGACAGCCTTATCGTAGTTTCTGTCTTGAAGCCGATCGCCGGCAGGAACCGGCCGAATACCGCCGGCGACAAAGGATCGTTCTTTGACCATGGAGCATCCTTCCCGTCGGGCCACGCCATTGAAGTGTGGTCGCTCGCCTCGGTGATTTCGTACGAGTACGGACACACGAAGATAGTGCCGATCGTCGCCTGTGCGCTGGCCGGCGTGGTGAGCGCCTCGCGCTTCGCCGCGCAACAACATTTTGCTTCCGACATTGTCGCGGGCGGGGCCATGGGTTGGTTCATCGGCCGCTACGTTTGGAAGACGCATCAGGACCATGCCATTCATCCGCACGAGGGATTGAAGGCGCATTTCATGCCTCAGTTTCAGCCGGGTTCGCACACATATGCGCTCGCGGTGACGATCGGGAGGAACTAAGAGTCTACTTGCGCCGGCTGGATTCCCGGACAATGAGTCTTGCCGGAATGAACACGCGCTTGGGAGGCAGAGGTTTTTTCGCCTCGATACATTGAGCCAGTAATTCCGCCGCGGATTCGCCGATCACCGGGCTGCTCTGATCGATGGTTGACAGCGGGATTCGCAGCAGATCGGAATAGTGGACGTTCCCGGCGCCGATCACCGCGATGTCGCCCGGCACACTCAAGCCGGCTTCGAGGATGGCTTTGATCGCGCCCGCCCCAACCGGATCGTTATAACAGAAGACGCCGTCTGGCCGCTTCCGCAACTGCAGCAATTTCCGCATGCCCTCGTAACCGGAACCGTCCTCGTATAGCCCGCTGGCGACATATTCGAGAGGCGCTTCCAGCTTGTGTTTGGCAAGCGCACGGCGGTATCCGCGCAGGCGGCCGGAGCCTGTCGAAATCACCGGTCCGCGCAGATGCGCGATGCGGCGGCAGCCCTGTTCGATCAAATGATTGGTGGCCAGCATTCCGATTTCTTCGTCGTGCACGCCGACGTAATGCCCTTCGAAGCCGGACGGCATGCGATCGATCAGGACGTACGGGGTTTCGCGCTTTTCCAGGATTCGAAACAATTCACCGCGGATATGCGACTGCGCCGAGGCGACGATTATCCCGTCCACATTCCGGTCCAAAAGCACTTCGATCTGGCGCGCTTCCGCCTCCGCATTCTCCTCGGAGTTGGAAATGACGATCTGATAACCGAGCGGTCCGAATTTTCTACCAACGCCTTTAGCGACCTCGGCAAAAAATGAGTGCATGAGATCGGGGATTACCAATCCCACCATGTACGTGCGGCGTGTGACCAGGCTGCGGGCGATCCAGTTGGGCCGGTAATTCAGCTCGCGCGCGCGATTCATAACCCGGCGCCTGGTCTCTTCGCTGATATCGCTGTGGCTCCGCAGAGCTTTGGAAACCGTCATCAGAGACACACCCAGATCCTGGGCGATGTCTTTCATTCGCGCGCTCAAATTGGCCTCCTGTTTGATTCAGTATATGGCCGCTTGGCGCGTTTTGTAAAGTTACCGCTATAGTGACTGTGTGGACAGGTTGGCAACCTGCGGCGGATTGGCAATCCGCCTGGTGTTGGATCCGGAATTTAGTTACGGGCCGATTATCAATCGGCCGCAGGATACCATCCTGCCCCACAAGAATGACAATGTGGCAGGTTGACCATGCGTCAAGCCCCCAGCCCCAGGTCCTGAGTTCCCCGCAGTGCTCCCTCGTGCCGCAGCAGCCACTGCTTCCGTTCCAAGCCTCCCGCGTATCCAGTAAGCGCCGACGACGCCCCGATCACGCGATGACAAGGCACAACGATCCCAACCGGGTTCAACGAATTCGCATGCCCTACCGCGCGCGCCGCCGTCGGCCGGCGCAACTGCGCGGCAAGCTGGCCGTAGGTCCATGTCGCGCCCGCTGGAATGGTGCGCAGGGCTTTCCAGACTTGCTCCTGAAACGCGCTTCCATTGCTATTTACGGGCTCGCCCTCGAACGCCTGCAGATCGCCGTCGAAGTAGCGGCGCAATCGCGCTTTGAGATTCAGCGGATCGGAATTCCGTTTGAATGAGTAGCTCCCGAATCGCCGGGTGAGCAGGGCGTTCATTCGGCTTTCATAGTCCGCGAAATCCAGCGCGCAAATTCCATCGGCATTCGTAGCGAAAAGAATCCGGCCTATCGGCGACTCAAACTCATCGTAATCGAAGATCATAATTTATCCTTTCAGTCGTAACGATTCCCACAAATACATGGCCGCGTACGAGCGCCACGGACGCCACTCCTCCGCCAGCTTTTCCAATCGACGGGCGGACGAGACGCCGGCTGCTTTCAGCAGGCCGAGATCGGACGCGGGAAACGCATCCGGATCGCCCAGCGCCCGCATGGCGATGTAGTTGGCCGTCCATGGCCCTACGCCGGGCAGCTCGCACATGCGGCCGATTGTCTCCTGGCTGGAAGCCGCTCCGTCGAATCGAATCCGCCCGTCGCAAACGGCGCGCGCAAAGCCACGCATCGATTCCGCGCGCGCTTTCGGAAGGCCGATGGACGCCAGGTCCGCGTCCGCCAAAATCTCCGCTTTCGGCGGCCCGAACCGCGCGACCAGCCGGCCCGCCAGCGTGGTGGCGCCCTTGACCGTAACCTGCTGCCCGAGCATCGCCCGAACAGAGCGCACGCGCGCGCCCCCGGAGCTCGGGTGCAGGCCCTCGCCGGCAAGCATGATGCCGGCCTGGACCAGCTCCTCGTTGAACTTGCCCATCGCCGCCAGCAGCTGTTGGTCCGGCATCTTGCCGGCCTCGCTGTCGCGGGTCGCCTTGAGGATGATCATC
>DATDHK010000025.1:0-9409 GCA_036521635.1 Bryobacteraceae bacterium
TCGCGTATGGAGACGCCGCTGTTTCCCCCAGGCGGTATCCAATATTCAACGTGCAAATCGAATTGGTCGAACTCGGCCTTGGAGTAGAGCCAAGCTTGTGGCTCAGCCCAGTCGCGATATTGCTGGCGCGCCACCGGCCAGTCGCCGAACGGATTGCCGGGTGGATGGGGCCGTTGGCCGATCAGCGTGCCGTCTTTTATCTGGGTCCAAATTCCGTCGCCGCGTACTTCCCAGCCTTCCAGGTTTTTGCCATTGAAAAGCGGCCGCCAGTCCTGGGCGGAGAGCAGCAAACCGGAAATCAACGGAATCGCGCAGAGCACCTTCATAGCAGCCGATTATACGCCCGGCAATTCCACAATTGGTATGCTCACGAATGAATGAGTGCAAGAGTTCTGGATGGAAAATGGGTGCGCGATCAGATTCTGGCTGAGCTGCGTCCGCGCATCGAGCGAATCACCCGGGATCATCGGCCGCCCGGATTGGCCGTGGTGCTGGTGGGCAACGATCCTGCGTCTGAGATTTACGTGCGCAACAAGATCAAGACTTGCGGCGAATTGGGAATCTACAGCGAAAAACTGGCGCCGCCCGATACGGTCACGACTGGAGATTTGTTGGGAATGATTGAGGGCTTGAATCAGCGGAACGAAATCGACGGGATACTGGTTCAGGTGCCGCTGCCTCAGCAGGTGGACAAGCATCGCATTCTGCTGAGCGTTCTGCCGGACAAAGACGTTGACGGATTCCATCCCGTGAACATCGGAAATCTGGTGGCCAACAGTGCCGGTCCCAAAGCCTGCACTCCGGCTGGAATCATGGAGCTGCTGCGCCGTTATGAAATACCGGTCGCCGGAAAAAACGCTGTCGTGGTGGGCCGCAGCGACATTGTGGGCAAGCCCATGGCGATGCTGCTGCTGCATCAAAACGCCACTGTGACCATCTGCCACTCGAAAACGTCTAACCTTCCGGAAGAATGCCGGCGCGCGGACATACTGGTGGCGGCTTTGGGGAAACCCGCTTTTCTCACCGCGGAATTTATTCGCCCCGGCGCCACGGTCATCGATGTCGGCACCAATCGCAAGCCCGATGGAAAATTGATCGGCGACGTCAATCCGGACGACGTCAAGGAAATTGCGGGCGCGTACACTCCGGTCCCCGGCGGAGTCGGACCATTGACTATTGCCATGCTGATGTCCAACACGGTGCAAGCGGCCGAGCATCATTTATGTTGCGGGTAGGACTCACAGGGGGCCTCGCCAGCGGCAAAAGTTTCGTGGGACACACGCTGGCCGATCTCGGTTGCCACTTGATCCAGGCCGATGAACTGGGCCATCAAGTGCTGCTGCCCGGCGGCGAGGCGTACGCCGAAGTGATCCAGGAATTCGGTAACGGGATTCTGGATCGGGACGGATTTATCATCCGGAAGAAGCTGGGCGAACTTGTTTTCGGGAAGCCTGAATTACTTGAAAAGCTCAGCAAAATCGTGCATCCGCACGTCGGAGCGCGTCAGAAGCGGATCATCGAGGAAATAATCCAGGCAGACCCGAAGGCCATCATAGTTGTCGAGGCCGCGATTCTGGTTGAAACTGGAAGTTATAAGAAGTGCGATCGCTTGATTGTTGCGTTTTGCAGCGATGAACAACAAATGGAACGAGCCATGAAGCGCGGTGCGTATACCAGAGAAGAGGTGCAGGCGCGCCTGAGCCGCCAGTTGCCTCTCGAAGAGAAATTGAAGGTGGCCGATTATGTGATCGATACTTCGGGCGCCAAGGAGCATACGATCGAACAGGTGCGGGCCGTTTACGGCTCGCTACGGAGCTTATCGGTATGAAATCTCGTATTTTGCTAATCACCGCTTTATTCGTCGGCGGCTTTCTGTTGATTACTTCCAGAACGAATTGGGGACAACACCGGATCTTCGAACCGATTTCCAATGCCGGCAAGTTCTGGAATGGTCCCGATGTAGCGCGGAGCGCCGGACTCAGTTCCGACGAAGTCAACAATATCGACATCTACAAGACAGCGCATGTGGCCACGGTGAATGTCACAAGCACGGTGTATCGCCGGAGCATCTTCTGGGAAGTCTACCCGTCCAAAGATCAAGGATCGGGATTCTTGATCAGCGCCGATGGCAAGATCCTGACAAACAGCCACGTGGTGGCGAATGAGAACCAGTTGGAGGTGACACTCTCGGACCAGACGCAATACAAAGCAAAACTGCTGAATCGCGATGAGGCCAACGACCTGGCGCTCTTGCAGATTTCGCCGCGCAAGAAATTGCCGTGGCTACATCTGGGTGATTCCGATAGTTTGCAAGTGGGACAGAAAGTGCTGGCCATCGGCAATCCGTTCGGTCTGGATGGAACGCTGACTACGGGCGTTGTCAGCTCGCTGGGGCGCTCGATTCGCGGCGAAAACAACCAAAAATTGGAAGGTCTGATTCAGACTGATGCGGCCATCAACATGGGCAACAGCGGCGGACCTCTGTTGAACTCCGCCGGTGACATCATCGGCATCAACACCGCGATTTTGGGGCCAAACGGCAACATTGGGATCGGTTTCGCGATGCCGATCAATCGCGCCAAGCTGATGCTGGACGATTTCCAGGCCGGCCGCAAGCGCCCGCGTCTGGGCGTTTCGGTGGTGCCGGTAGCCGGCGATTATGCCGACGCGCTGAGCCTTCCCACCCAGGGCGGTTTGCTGATCCAGGAAGTTGAGGCGGGCTCGGCGGCGGAACGCGCGGGTTTGCGCGGCGGCAGGCAGGTGGTGACCATCGGCAACGCGCAGTTGGTGACTGGGGGCGATCTCATCATGTCCATCGACGGGCAGCCCGTGGATCGGGACGACGCCATTAGCCGCACGCTGGCGCACAAGCACGCGGGCGACACAATTGAACTGACGGTCTTTCGCGCGGGCCGTACCATCAATGTACGCGTAAAGCTGGGCGAGGCCGACGGAAGAATGTAAAACGGCGCTACCGCGTTCTAAGATTCTTCTCGAATAGTTCCAGAATCCGTTTGTACTCATCGGCCCAACTGGTAGGCTCGACGAACCCGTGATTCTCGACTGGAAAAACCGCGAGCTGCCAGTTTTCCTTACGCAGCTCGATCAGCCGCTGCACCAGGCGAACAGTGTCCTGAAAATGGACGTTCGTGTCCACCATGCCGTGGCAGATCAGCAGCGCGCCCTTCAATCCCTGCGCGAAATAGATGGGTGACGACTGCCGGTACGCCTCCGCATCTTTTTGCGGGACGTTCAGAATATTTGAAGTGTAGCCGTGATTGTAGTGCGCCCAATCCGTCACCGGACGCAACGCCGCGCCCGCAGCGAAAACGTCCGGCTGCGTGAACATCGCCATCAGCGTGATAAACCCGCCGTAGCTGCCGCCGTACAGGCCGATGCGCTTTGGATCCACGCCGTGCTGCGATGCCAGCCAGCGCGCTGCGTCCACGTTGTCGTCCAAATCCTTGCCCCCCATGTGCCGGTAAATGCCGGTGCGCCAATCGCGGCCGTATCCAGCGGAGCCGCGATAGTCGATGTCGATCACGGTATATCCGCGCTCCATCAATAAATGATGGAACATATATTCGTGCGAATAGCTGGACCACCAGCGATGCACGTTTTGCAGATACCCCGCGCCATGCACGAAAACTACGGCAGGGCCGCCCTTGCGGAAATTCGCCGGCTTGTACAAACGCCCGCGCAGCGTTGCTCCATCGCGCGCGGGAAAGGTCACAACCGGCGCGTCGAGCCAAGGATATTCCCCGAAGTCCGGCGCCGGCGACGACGTTAGTTTCTTCGCGGCGGCGTTGGCGCGAGACTCTTGCGTATACAGCTCCGGCGGCTTATTGGTGTACGAATAAATGTCGGCAAACCAGCGATCGTCGGGCGACGGCACGCAGGTGTGGCTGCCAGGCAGCGATGTGAGCTTCGTTCTCGCTCCACCGTCGGCACTCATCTCGTACACTTGGTGCTCGCCGGGATCGGCCTCGCTCGTCGTCAGGAAAAAACGGGTCTTGTCCTTCGAAAGCACGGCGCTGTCGATTTCCCACTTGCCCGAAGTGAGCGCCTTCGGTTCGCCGCCGTCGAACGACACGGTGTAAAGTTGCGAATAGCCGGTGCGCTCGGATTGAAAATAGATCTCGCGATCATTCTTCATCCACCCCAGAGTGAATGCGCCGGGCCCATCCACCCAGGCATCGTCATGATCGTGCGCCAGCACGCGCGTCTTGCCAGTGGCGTCGTCGAGCGCCAAAATCCAGCGGTCCTTGTTGTCCGCCGCGCGTGCTTGTAAGATCGCCCTCGCGCCATCTTCGGACCACACGGGCGTGAACAATTGAACGTCGCGATCTTGTTCCACCGGACGTCGCGGCGGCGTCGGGTCCGTCGTCTCTGTTTTTGTATCCGCATTCGCGGGTGGAAGCTTTTGCCCATGATCCACCCATTTCACGTCACCAGTCTCAACACTCAAGATCGCCAGCCGAGTGCGGCCTTGATTGTCGCCCACTTTGTTTCGCGAAGAAATGTCTTCAGTGTACGCGGATTCGGTCACGAAATTCGGGACGATAGTGTTCTTGGTCCCTGTACCGGGTTCCACCACGCTCGCGATCACGTACTTCTCATCCGGCGTCAGCGCCAGCGAGGCGACGCTTTGAGTGCCTTGCAGGTTGAAAGGCTTCCTCGGATTTTCGCGCTTGCGTTTGGCATCCTGTTCTTCGCGCTTGGCCGCGTGTTCGCGGACCACTTCGAGCAGGTCCTTCTCTTCCTTCTTTACGAACTCCTGGCTGTCTGTTCCCTTCTGCTCTTCGGAGCCCGTCGCGCGGTTCTGCGCGCCCGTACCACGGCCTTGTCCGGTTCGCGCACCGGCTGCCGGCGCACCTGCGGCCGGAGGAGTGGCCGTCCGGATGTCCGTCATCTCCACCAGAGATCCGGTCTCCAAGGACATCACGTAAAGATTATTCGCCCGCGTGAATGCGATGCGCTTGCCATCGCGAGTGAATCGCGGATTCACTTCCGCATCCGCCGTCTTGGTGACCTGCTGCGTCAGCCCCGATGTCGCGTCATACAGGAAGATATCGCCGTCGCGCGTGTAGACGGTTCGCTTGCGATCACGAGTGGAGTCGCCCGCCGCGGGTGGCGCAAGCTTGGCCTCGGCATCCGAGAGTTTGCGCAAGTTGCCGCCGTAGCGATTTACGACGTATGTGTCCAGATCCTTGTCCTGCGGATCACTTGCCTGCTTCCACTGAAAATAGATTCGCTCACCATCGCCGGACCACCGGACCTGCGCAGGCTCGTAGCCATAGAGATTCGGCCCACGCATGATGTTGTCGATGGTGAGCGCGAATTTTCCCGCAGGTGTGGCCTGAAACGCAAGCAAAAATGCAAGGAGCAAGGGCAGTTTCTTCATTGATCTACCATGCTATCGCAAGGCTGATTGTGGGGCAGGATGGCAACCTGCCCCACAATTACTTGCGGCGCTTCTTCTGCGATTTTTCCGGTTCAACCAACGCAAATGTCAGCTTGCGTTCCAGTGGATCCACTTTGTCGAGCAATACGCGCACCGTGTCTCCAATCGAAAATTGGCGCCGCGTGCGCTGGCCGATTATCTTCCGCGTGTTCTCGTGGAACATATAGCGGTCGCCAGGCAGCGTGTCCAGCGGAACCAAGCCCTCCACGAAAAGATCCTCCAGCTCGACGAAGAATCCGAAACGCGTGGTGCTGATGATGAGTCCGCCGAACTGCTCGCCCACACGATCCTCCATGAACTTCGCTTTTTTCCACTCCACCAACTCGCGCTCGGCGTCGGCGGCCCGGCGCTCTGTTTCGGACGTTGCATCGGCGATTGGGCCAAGCTGCTCGAGCGCCAGCGTGTTCCATTTTCCGTCCAGAAACGCGCTCAGGATTCGATGGACCACCAGGTCCGGGTAGCGGCGTATGGGCGAAGTGAAGTGCGTATAGCTCGACGCCGCCAGCGCAAAGTGTCCCTGATTTTCGGCGCTGTAGCGGGCCTGCTTCAGCGAGCGCAGCATCAGGTAACTCAAGATGCGCTCTTCCGGTTTGCCCTCGATCTTGGCAATCAGCTTTTGATAGTTTCGCGAGGTAAGCGAGAGGTTGTCGGCGGCCATCACAACGTCCGACCGCACCTTGCGCCCGTCCCGCCCGCGCTCCACAATGCGAAATTTCTTCACCGGGATGGCTCCGATACCGAGCGAATAGCCGAAGTGCGTGGCGATCTCCTCAAATTCCATCACTCGCTTCGGATCGGGTTTCTCGTGAATCCGGAATAGCGACGGGATGCCGGCCTGCTCCAGATGCGAGGCAACGGCCTCGTTCGCCGCCAGCATGAACTCCTCAATCAACCGATGCGCGATGTTGCGCGGACTGCGCTTCACCCCCACCATCTCTCCGAACTCGTCGAATTCGATCAGCGGCTCGGGCATGTCGAAGTCGATCGCGCCGCGCTGCACACGCTTGCGGTTCAACACCAGCGCCATTTCCTTCATCAGCTCGAAGCGGGGAACCAGGCGCTCGTATCGCTGGCGTAAAGCTGCGTCGCCTTCCAGCAGCGCATGGACATCGGTATAGGTCATCCGTTCCACGCTACGGATCACTCCTCGTCCAAACTGCTGCGCCACCACGTCGCCGCGACGATCGATCTCGAGCAGCACCGAGAGCACCAGCCGGTCGACGCCGGGTTTCAGCGAACAGATCTCGGTGGAAAGCTCGAGCGGAAGCATCGGCACCGCGCGGTCCGGAAAATACACGCTCGTGCCGCGCAAGAAAGCTTCCTCATCGATGGGCGTGCCGGGCGTCACGTAGTGGCTGACGTCGGCGATATGCACATGCAGCGCATAGTTACCGTTGGGTAGACGATCCACCCATACGGCATCGTCAAAATCGCGAGCCGTTTCGCCGTCGATGGTGACGATTTCCATGTCGCGGAAATCCTGACGGCCGGTGAGTTCGTCGAGCCGGATGATGTTCGAAAAACTCTGCGCCTGCTGAAGAACCTCGGGCGGAAAATGATGCGGGATATGATGTTTGCGAATGATAATTTCGACGTCAACTCCGAAGTCGTCCGCATGCCCCAGGATTTCGATCACGCGCCCCACGGCATGCTCGCCGTCTTCCGGAAATTCAAGGATCTCGACGTTGACGATCATTCCGTCGAGGTCTTGCGCGCTCTGCACCTCAACCGGTTTGACTCCGACACGATCTTTCGAAGCCGAGGCCGGTGGCAACTCCATGCCTTCGGGAATCTCGATCCATTGAGAGATGCGCTCGTCGTGCGGAACGACGTAGCACTTTCGCGGGCGAACTCTAAACTCGCCGACGACAGTCTGATGGGCGCGACGCAGAATCTTGACGATCTCGCCGTCGGCGCGGCCATCATTCTCGATGCGGGAGATGTGCACTACCACACGGTCGCCGTGCATCGCAGTTTGCGCGGAGTCGCGAGGGATATAGACGTCGCCGCGAAGCCCCTCCAACGGCCGTTCGGAAATCAGAAAGCCATAACCGTCGCGATGCATGTTGAGCCGGCCCACGGCATATTCGCGGCTGAAACGCGTGGCGACGAAGTGGCCGGAACGTACTTCGACCAAATCGCCCTTGTGTGTCAAACGGTCGAGTGCGGCTTCGACATCCTGCCGGGAAGGGCCACGTGATCCAAGCTCACGCACCAACTGTTTGAAAGTGGCGCGGGCATGCGGGAGCTGGGCAATGTGGTCGAGAATTGCGGAATCGGTCACCAGCCCTAATTATAAAGGGCACAGTTGGCCGCAGACGCGTCTCCCCGATTTGGCGATAGAATCCTTACGATGAAGAAAATTATTGGGCACGGCTTTTGGGCGCTCGTTTCCGTGGCGGCGGCATTCTTCGTTGCCGGTATCGCGATGGATCGTGGTGAACCCGTGAACAGTTTCTGGCTGGTGCTGGCGGCAGCTTGCACCTACATGGTGGGCTTTCGCTTCTACGCCAAATTCATCGCGGCCAAAGTGATGGTCCTCAACAATCAGCGCGCCACACCCGCCGAGCGCCTGCGCGATGGTTTGGATTACGAACCTACGAACAAATGGATCGTCTTTGGCCACCACTTCGCCGCCATCGCGGGTCCCGGACCGCTGGTGGGCCCAACGCTCGCCGCACAATTCGGATACCTGCCCGGCGCGCTGTGGATCATTGTCGGGTGCGTACTCGGCGGAGCAGTTCAGGATTTCGTAATCCTGTTTTGTTCCATGCGGCGCGACGGCAAATCGCTGGGCCAAATGGCCCGCGAAGAAATCGGAAAGGTCGGTGGATTCACGGCGCTGCTCACCGTGCTCTTCATCATGGTGATCCTGCTGGCAGTGGTGGCGCTGGTTGTCGTCAACGCTCTCAAGGGTAGCCCCTGGGGCACGTTCACTATTGCAGCAACCATGCCGATCGCACTACTGATGGGCGTCTATTTGCGATATTGGCGTCCCGGCAAAGTGCTGGAATGCTCGGCTCTCGGATTTATTCTGGTGCTCGCCAGCATTTTCGGCGGACAAGCCGTAGCGGACTCGGCAACGTTGGCGCCCTGGTTCACCATGTCGGCAACCGCGCTGGCCATCGCCACCATCATTTATGGATTCTGCGCCAGCGTGCTGCCGGTTTGGCTATTCCTCGCCCCGCGCGATTATCTCAGCACGTTTGTAAAGCTGGGCGTCGTGATGATGCTGGCCGTCGGAATCGTTTTCGTGCATCCCACGCTGCAGTTGCCGGCCTTCACGCGCTTCACCGACGGCAGCGGTCCAATCTTCGCCGGCAAGATCTTTCCGTTCTGCTTCATCACCATTGCGTGCGGCGCGATTTCAGGATTCCATTCGCTGATTTCATCGGGCACGACGCCGAAAATGATCGCGCGCGAATGGAACATGTGGCCGGTGGGCTACGGCTCCATGCTGCTGGAAGGCTTCGTCGCGATCATGGCGTTGATCGCCGCCTGCTCGCTTCAACCCGGCGTGTTTTTCGCGGTGAATTCTCCGGCGGGTGTGGTGGGAACAACTCCGGCCGCAGTGGTCTCGACCATCTCTGGTTGGGGCTTTCCGGTAACGGCCGCGGAGATGGAATCGCTGGCGCAGGACGTCGGCGAAAAGTCGCTTTTCTATCGCACCGGCGGCGCGCCGTCGCTGGCGCTGGGCATGGCGCACATCTTTTCGAAGACCGGTGGCGGGCGTGCAATTCTCGGTTTCTGGTATCACTTCGCGATCATGTTCGAGGCGCTTTTTATTTTGACGATCATTGCGGCCGGAACGCGCGTCGGCCGATTCATGCTCCAGGACCTGCTGGGTCACGCGTACAAACCGCTGCGGCGATCGAACTGGATGCCGGGTGTGCTGGTCACCAGCGGAATGGTGGTGGTGGCCTGGGGCTACTTCCTCTATCAAGG
>DATDHK010000026.1:0-3503 GCA_036521635.1 Bryobacteraceae bacterium
AGCCAACACTAAGCGACAGCATTCAAGTGGTCACGGTGACCGTAACGGTTTTCCCGACGGATGCGAACATGTCGAGTTGGGTGTACAGCGGGCTGGCCCTGGATAAGGACCCCCAAATGGCCGGCGCACCAGATTCGCTGGCGGCGCAGTTCGCGCAAAATCCGCCCAGCTTGTCGCAATCGCGAAACGTTCCGCTGGCGATGTGGATGAGCGGCCCAGACGACGGGCTCACGCTTCTGAAGACGTTCTTCGCAAACGACGCCGTCCTGCAATCGGCGTTACACGACCCGAAGTCAACCGACGTCGACCGCTCCATCGACGTGATGCTGACCGGAGGAAACGACGGCCGGCGGCCGGAGGCGGACGACTACGACGGGTTCGCCGATGTAGCGTCGACGAAAAAGACCGGGCTCAAAGCGCTGGAGGACATCGACGAGATCGCCATAGTCGCGGCGCCGGGATCGACTTTCGGGTACGAACATGGATACAAGGACAACGCCAGCACCATTATCAATCTCCTGATCGGCCACGCCACCCGGATGCGGTATCGTATCGCGGTGCTGGACAGCGGCGACGGCGAAAGTGTGGCGGACGTGCGGGCGCTGCGGGCCAAGATCGATTCCACCTATGCCGCGCTCTATTATCCGTGGGTAAAAATTGTCGACCCGGTGACGCGGACGGAAATCAATCTCCCGCCCAGCGGATTCGTGGCCGGTATTTACGCGCGGAACGATATCAATCGAGCCGTGTATAAGGCGCCCGCCAACGAGGTCGTGAACCTGGCGATCGGCTTCGAAACACTGCTGAACAAGTCCCAACAGGACGTTTTGAATCCGCTGGGCATCAACTGCTTCCGCTTCTTCGAAGGCCGCGGCATGCGGTTGTGGGGCGCGCGCACCATCAGTTCGGATCCGGAATGGAAGTACGTGAACCTGCGGCGCTACTTCGCCTATCTGGAACATTCCATCGACAAGGGAACGCAATGGGCGGTGTTCGAACCCAACGGCGAGCAACTGTGGGCCAACGTGCGCCGCACGGTTTCCGACTTCCTGCTCAACGAATGGCAAACCGGCGCGCTGTTGGGCGAAAAGCCGGAGAAGGCTTACTTCGTCCGTTGCGACCGCTCGACCATGACGCAGAACGATCTCGACAACGGCCGGCTGGTGTGCCTGGTGGGCGTGGCCCCGCTCCGTCCGGCGGAGTACGTCATCTTCCGGATCGGTCAGTGGACCGCGGATAGCAAAGGTTAGCGAATCGAGGAGAAGACAATGGCAACCTTACGTGAACGCCCCTATGTCCAGTTCAATTTTCTGGTCGACCTCGGCACCGGCAATACCGACGGCGCCGAGGCCGGA
Organism: Bryobacteraceae bacterium; assembly: GCA_036521635.1. GTDB lineage: Bacteria > Acidobacteriota > Terriglobia > Bryobacterales > Bryobacteraceae > Palsa-89. Next base: position 1,356 of record DATDHK010000026.1, read on the forward strand.
TTCCAGGAAGTGACTGGAATCGGCATGGAGGTGACGGTATCGGAATACCGCACCGGCAACCACAAAGAGAACAGCGTCATGAAAATCACGGGGATGAACAAGTCCACGGATGTGACGTTGAAACGCGGGGTCATCGGGTCGCTGAACCTATACAGTTGGCTCAACGACATCAGGAACGGCAACCAGACGGCGTTCCGCACGGTGACGATTCAGCTTCAAAACGAGGACCACACCGCCGTGGTGATGACGTGGAAGCTGCTGCGAGCGCGCATTATCAAACACACCAGCGGCCCTTTTAACGCCAAAGGCACGGACGTGGCCATGGAGGAGCTGGTGCTGGCCTACGAACGTCTGGAGATGGAGTAATTCACTCGTGCGCCGCGCCAGGCATCTTCCCGGGATTCGCTTCGAGGCTCTGTCGCCGCCGCTCACGGATCTGCTGCCACGAATGGACGTGGCCATATTTGCCGGGTTCACGGCGTCGGGTCCGTTGCAAAGGCCGGTGCCGGTGGAAGATATCGCGCAGTTTTCCGAGATCTTCGGATCGGACATCGCCTTGGCCAGGACGGGTGTGCGCGGCGAGATCGCTTACGGGAACCTGGCATCCGCGGTACGCGCCTTCTTCCGCAACGGAGGGCGGCGGTGCTGGATCGTGCGCGTGGCGGGAAACGCCGTATTGAACTGGGTCCCGATTCCGGGGCTATCGCTGGTGGGCGCGGACGGGAAGCTGTCGCAGGCTTACGCGGTGGCCAGGTCGGAAGGAAGCTGGTCGGACGGTCTAAGGGTGAGCGCCGCGTTGACCGGCGAAACGCTGGCTCCGATCGCGGCGTCGCTCGCGGATCTGACGTTGGACGTCGCACTGGCGGCGCCGGACCAGATCGTCATCGGCGATTTGTTGCGGCTTACCTATCGCCTGCCGGGCGGCGACGCGGCCGTTCTGCTGGTTACGGTGGCGAGCCTCGCGCCGCAAAAAGATCCGCGGCCGCAATACTCGGGCCGGCTGGTGCGCATCGCCGGCCGCGATCCCTATTGGGGTTGGACCTCTCAGCCGGGAATATTCACTCGCGGCGTACCGGCGATCCCACCGATCAGCTCCGGCTCCATTACGCCCGCGGCGGAACGGCTGACTTTCGAATTGCGCGCGATCCACGGTGAAACCGAAGTGACCAGGATCGACGATCTGGCGTTCTCGCCGGATCATCCGCGGTACTGGGCGGCGCTGCCGGCGGATGCGCAGTTATACCGGGAAGAAGCGGAGGTCCTGAACATCAAGATCGACCAGGCGAGTCCGGTGGACCGGCGGCTGTTCGAGGCTGCGGGCGGCGGCTCCTTCACGCCGGGTCAAATCCCCAGCATGCTGTACACCGGCCTCTGGCAGTCCGCCGCGCATCCGCGCTTTCCACTCGCCGGACTCGCCCAGGGGGCGCTGTTTCTACCCACCAGCATGCCGTTCCTGCCATCCGATGCAGTGGGCCCCTTGGCCGCGGCGGGCACGCCTTTGGAGCGTGACGGTCTGGACCAATTCGGAGCGGGCCTGTTTCTGGACCCGCTTTTGCAGCAGTCCGGCGTCACCGATCTGCTGAACGAAGCCGATTTTATCCGTTACCAGAGCGATTCGCCGCGCCTGCTGAGCGGTATCCACGCCGCGATCGGAATCGAAGAAGCCACCATCATCGCCGTGCCGGACGCCGTGCATGGCGGCTGGAGCCGGGCGTTCTTCGAGCCTCTCGCTTCGCCGCTGGACTCGCTGCCGCTGGAACGGCCCGAGTGGTGGCGCTTCCTGGACTGCCGTTCGAAGGATCCGCTGCCGCGCGTGGCGCAGCCGCAAAGCGGCCATTTCCTGGACTGTTCCATTCGAGTGATCCAGCGTCCGAGCATCTGGCTGGCACAGGCGCCGGATGAGAACGGCACATTCCAGCTATCGTGGTCGGCCGAATCGGCCAGCGGGATCTCGCGCGTCGAGGAAGGCGTGACTCCGGATTTTATGGCCGCGGAAGTGGTCTACGAAGGCTCGGCCAGAACGGTGACGCTGTACGGCCGCACAGCGGGTGTTTACTACTATCGAGTCCGGGAATTGCAGGGCGCGCAGTCGAGCGACTATTCCAGCAGTGTGGCAGTGAGCGTCAAGCCGGACAGCCCGTGGATGAC
>DATDHK010000027.1:0-2892 GCA_036521635.1 Bryobacteraceae bacterium
GATGGATTCCGGTCCCACGCCCTGGGCAATCAGGAAATGCGCCAGTTGATTGGCCTTGGCGTTGGTCTCGGCGTAGGTCAGAGTATGGTCTTCGAAATCGAGGGCAATTATTGCGGGATGCTTTTGCGCCCGTTCCTCGAAAAACTGGTGAGTGCAGCGATGCAGCGGAAATTCCAGGGCCGTATCGTTCCAGGTAAACAACTGCTCCTGCCGCTCGCCCGGCGAGAGCACGCACAGACCGTCGAGTGTGCCCTCCAGGTTGTCCGCGATGGCCGCGAGCACATTCAGATAGTGCGCCGCCATGCGGGCGATGGTTTCGCGATCGAACAAATCCGAGTTGTACTTGAACCAGCAGTTCAGACCAGCCGAATCCCTTTGGACGACCAGCGTCAGATCGTACTTTGCCGACTCCGTTTTGACGTTCAGCGTCGTGGTCTTGAGTCCGGGCAGTTCCAGGATGCCGACCGGCGTGTCCTCCAGAACGAACATGACGTTGAACAGCGGCGAGTACGACGAGCTGCGTTCCGGCTGGAGCGCCGCGACGACGTCCTCGAACGGAACGTCGGCATGATCCAGGCTCTCGATCATGGCCTGCCGGATGCGTTCCAGCACATCGCGCAGCGGCAGATCGCCGGACAACTGCGTTCGAACGGCGATCATGTTCAGAAACGGCCCGATCAACGCTTCCACGTTTTTGTGCGGACGGTTGGAAACGGGTGTGCCGATTACAATATCGTCCTGCCGGGAATACTTGTTCAGCAGCACCACGAGCGCGCCCAACAGGCAATGGAACGGAGTGAAACCATGGCGTCCGCGCAGACGTTCCAGCTTTCCTTCCAGATCGGCCCCGAGCGGCGCGCGCACGGTATCGCCGCAAAAAGTTTGTTGCGCGGGCCGCGGACGGTCGAGCGGCAACTGCACCAGCGCGGGAGCGCCGGCCAGCTTTTCCCGCCAGTATTCCAATTGGCCCGACATCAAGCTCGCGTTGGAGCGCTGCCAGTGCGCGAAATCCCGATACTGAACCGGCAGCGGCGCAAGGGCCGGCGTTTGGCCGCGGCGATAGAGATCGTAGCAGGCGTGCAGATCGCGGACAAAAGGATCGATGGAGCCGCCGTCGGAGACGATGTGGTGCAGGTCCACCAGAAAAACGTGAACGTCCGACGCAATCCGCACCAGGCCGGCGCGCATGTGCGGGCCGTCGGCAACGTTGAACGGGCGGACCGATTCGCGCTTGGGGATCGTTTCGAAGACGGGCCATCGCCGCTCTTGTGGAAGTCCGCTCAGATCGATGAAGCGCCACTCCGGCGACCAGTCCGTGACGATCTGGATCAGACCGTCGGCGGAAGAAACGAAGCGCGTGCGCAGGATCTGGTGGCGGCGCACGATCTCGCGGATGCTGGCCCGCAGCGCGGCAACGTCCAGCGCGCCTTCCAAAACGAAAGCGGAAGAAAGGTTGTAGCTGCTGCTGGGACCCTCGAGCTTGTCTAGAAAATAGAAGCGCTGTTGCGCCGAGGAAAGCGGGCACGGCGCGTCGTCCGGCACCGGCAGCACCGGCGGGCGTTCCCGCACCGAGCGGGCGGCGCGAAGAAAGCGAATGATCTCCGCGCGATTGCGCCGCAGGTCCTCGATCAAGGCCGGCGTCAACGCATTTTCATTGGGCGCCTCATAGCGCAACTGGTCGCCCTCTACATGCAGCCGGATTCCCAGCGCTCCCGCGCGCGCCAGTATTTCGAAAGCGTTCATATCGCGCCAGTAACCACGGTAGCAGCGCGGCGCGGGCCGCCGGGCGAGACCGGGCGCGTGGCTTCAATCAAACCCGCGATCTCCACGATCGTCGGCGTTTCGAAGACCGCTCTCATTGGAAATTGCACGTTCGCGCGCTCGCGCACGCTCACCACGAATTGCGACGCGAGCAGCGAATCGCCGCCGATCATGAAGAAATTGTCGTGCGTGCCCACCCGCTCCAGCCCGAGGAGATCCTTCCAGATCGCGGCGAGCTCCTCTTCCAGCGGCGTCGCGGGCGCGACGTATTCCGTCTCGGGCGCCGCCGCCGATTCTATGGCGGGCAGCGCCTGGCGATCCACCTTGCCGTTGGAGTTGAGCGGCAAACGCTCAATGGCGATAAACCGGCTTGGAAGCATGTAGCGCGGAAGCCGCTCGGCCAGGAAAGCTGAAATCTCTTCGCTGTCGAACGAAGCCACCTCCGCCGGACCGAGCGCCGCGATGACGTCGAAGCCCATGATGTCGGAGGCCGAACCGGCATGGCGGATGACGGTGGATTCGTCGTATCCGCACTCCCCGAGCAGCGCCGCCCATTGCTCACGCGAAAGCAGCGGGTGCTCTGCGCGCAGGTCCACGTCCTCGAATATGTCAAAGCCCTGCTGTAATCCCATGCCCAGATCGAAGAACGGATAGAACTTCGTTTCTTCGATGGTCAGCAGCAGGCCGCTGGAGTTGAGCAGCGAGCGGACCGCGTGCAGAGATCGGCGCACGTCGCGCGTATCGTGCAGCACGCTGGCCGCGATCACCAGATCGAAGGAGTGCAGATCGAATCCCTGCGCCTGAACGTCTTCGTCGAGATTGAGCATCCCGTATTCGACGAATTGGAAGTCGCGGAACTTCTCCCGCGCGCTTCTCATAAACAACTGCGAGATGTCGGTGAACAGATAGCTGGAGCCTTCCGGAAGCACCGGCAGCACGTGCTGCGTGCAAGTGCCGTGGCCCGCGCCAACCTCCAGCACGCGCAAGGGAGCGCCCCCGCGCGCGGCCGAGTAGCGCGCCACGGCGGCCCGCATCACGGCGTGACCCAGCGGGAAGATCTTCTGATAACCTTCCACCGTTTCAGGACGAATGTACAATTGGGCCGAATGCTCCTCCTCGGTGAGAAGTTGC
>DATDHK010000028.1:0-4273 GCA_036521635.1 Bryobacteraceae bacterium
AATCTCAATCTCCCGAATCCGAAACTTCTGAACCTTCCCGGTCACGGTCATCGGAAATTCATCCACGAACCGGAAATGCTGCGGGATCTTGTAGTGCGCAATTCTCCCCCGGCAAAATTCCCGAATCTCATTCTCGTCCGCCGCCTCCTTCAAGCGAATCCACGCGGCCACCACCTCACCCAGCTTCGCATCCGGCAACCCCACCACCTGCACATCCGCCACCTTGGGATGAGTATGCAAAAACTCTTCGACCTCCCGTGGATAAACGTTCTCCCCGCCGCGAATGATCATGTCCTTCGCCCGCCCCGTCACGCGAAAATATCCGTCCTCGCGCATGGTCGCGAGATCGCCGGTATGCAGCCAGCCATCCTCGTCAATGGCCCGCGCGGTCGCCTCCGGTTCCTGATCGTAGCCTTTCATCACCAGATAACCGCGCGTGCACAGTTCGCCTTGCTCGCCCAGCGGAACGGTTTCCCCGGTTGGCGAAACAATCTTCACCTCGGTATTCGGACACGCCTTCCCGACCGTAGAAACGCGCCGCTCCAAACTGTCCTCGGTCATCGACATCGTGATCACCGGCGACGTCTCGGTTTGCCCGTACATGATGGTCATCTCCGGACAATGCATCTCGTTCACCACCCGCTTCATCACTTCGATGGGGCACGGTGCGCCGGCCATCACACCAGTCCGCAGCGAGCTGAAATCGAAATTCCCAAACTCGGCGTGCCCCAGTTCGGCGATGAACATAGTCGGCACGCCGTAAATCGTGGTGGCCTTCTCGTCTTGAATAGCGTGCATCGCCGCCAGCGGATCGAATGCCGCCGACGGAAGAATGATAGTAGCGCCCGAAACCAGCGTCAACAGCGTTCCGGCCACGCTCCCGAAACAGTGATACAGCGGCACGGGAACGCAGATTCTATCCCGCTCGGAAATCTGCATGCCCTGAGAAATCACGATGGCGTTATTCAACAGATTGCGATGCGTAAGCAGCACGCCCTTCGGAAAACCGGTAGTGCCCGACGTGTACTGAATGTTCGTGACGTCGTCGGCCGACACGTTCGCCTGGGGAATATCTATGCCGTTCGCCAGCATCCGGTCCCACGAATCGGTTCCGAAACAGACCACATGCTCGAGCGGAAGCTTCTCGACACTCAACGCTTCCGCCAGGATCGACGCGTAGTCTGACCGGCCATCTTTTTCCCACAGGAATATCGCCTTCATCCCCGATTTGCGCAGCACAAATTGCAGCTCATACGCGCGATAAGCGGGATTGACATTCACCAGCACCACGCCGATTCGCGTGCATGCCATATGCACCAGAATCCACTCGACGCAGTTGGTGGACCACACTCCAACCCGGTCGCCCGCCACCATCCCCAACCCCGCCAGCCCGCGCGCCGTCTCTTCCACTCGCGCATCCAACTGCGCCCAGGTAAGCCGCACACCTTGATGCCGCGCCACCAGCGCCTCACGCTCAACAAATCGCGCAGCCGTCCTGCGAAAAACCTCGCCAATCGTCTCTTCAGCCAGCCCAGTATCGGGACCCTTGGAATAACTCAACATGGTGCGCCGTTTCAGTGTATAACATACCGTATGGCCCTCCGAAATTTTCTAGTCTTCTTCCTCGCGTGCGCCGCCTTCGCGGCCCCCACGAAAAAGTTCACCCTGGAGCAAATCCTCAGCGGACCCTTCCCCTCAGACTTGACCACCGCCCCCAAAGGCGGCTCGGTCGCCTGGGTGCTTAACGAGCACGGCGCGCGCAACATCTGGGTTGCCGCCGCGCCGGACTACAAAGGACGCCGCCTCACCGCATATCGCGACGACGACGGCCAGGAGATCGACCAAATAACATGGACGCCGGACGCGCAGTCCATCGTCTACGTGCGCGGCGGCGACTTCGAAACGCATCGCGATAATCCGAACCCGGCCAGCCTCGCGCAAGGCGTCTCGCAAGACATCTGGATCATCCCCTTCGCCGGCGGCGCTCCCCGAAAAATTGCCGAAGGCAGCGAGCCCGCCATCTCGCCCAAAGGCGACCGTATCGCATTTCTCCGCAAGGGGGAACTGTGGGCCATCGGTCTGGAAGACGGCGCGAAACCCGCGCAAATGCTCCACGCCAAGGGCCAGACTACAGAACTTCGCTGGTCGCCCGACAGCGCGCGAATTGCCTTCGTCACCACGCGCACCGACCACGCTTTTATCGGCCTCTACGATTTCGCCGCAAAATCCCTAAGCTATCTCGACCCCAGCACCGACCGCGATTCCAATCCAGTCTGGTCCCCCGATGGAAAACAGGTCGCATTCATTCGCATTGCCTCCACCACCGCCCGCACCCCCGGACCCGTTCGCGCCGCCGCCTACCCATGGTCCATTCGCCTGGCTGATGCCGGCACAGGAAACGGCCGCGAGCTCTGGCGCGCGTCCCCCGGTCCGGGCAGCGCTTTCCACGCCATGCTCTCCGACAACCAATTGCTCTGGGGCGCGGGCGACCGCATAGTTTTTCCGTGGGAGCGCACCGGCTGGATGCATCTCTATTCCATCTCAACTCACGGCGACGCACCCACGCCGCTGAACACGAACGGCGAATTTGAGATCGAGCACGTCTCGCTCGCGAGCGATCGCAAGACGGTCCTGTTCTCCTCCAATCAGGACGACATCGACCGCCGTCATATCTGGCGCGTCTCGGTGCTCGGCGAAGGCCTGACTCCCATTACGAAAGGCGAAGAACTGGAATGGTCGCCCGTCGAAACCGCCGACGGCAAGGCAGTCGTCATGCTGCATTCCGATCCCCGGAATCCAGCCCGCGCCGCCATCAAGACCGGGAACGCCAATGTGCGCGACCTCGCGCCAGATTCAATACCCGCCGATTTTCCCGCGTCATCGTTGGTCGTGCCACAGCCGGTCATAATTTCGGCGGCGGATGGAATGCCCATCCACTGCCAGCTCTTCATGCCCCCGCCCGGCGCGGCCGGTGAGAAGCGCCCGGCCATGGTCTTCTTCCACGGCGGCTCCCGCAGGCAAATGCTTTTGGGCTGGCATTACCGCGACTATTATCACAACTCCTACGCCATGAACCAGTACCTGGCGAGCCTGGGCTACATAGTGTTGTCGGTGAATTATCGCAGTGGAATCGGCTACGGCCTGAACTTTCGAGAAGCGCTGAACTACGGCGCAACCGGCGCCAGCGAATTTAACGACGTGCTCGGCGCCGGCCTCTATCTTCGAAGCCGCGCGGATGTCGACGGCAAGCGCATCGGCCTGTGGGGCGGCTCGTACGGCGGCTATCTCACCGCTCTAGGCTTGGCCCGCGCGTCCGATCTTTTCGCCGCCGGTGTAGACTTTCACGGCGTCCACGACTGGGCGAATCGCAATCAGCCCGAAACACCGAGAGACGACGCGGCCTCAAGACTGGCCTTTGAATCCTCGCCCATGTCCTCTATCGGCACCTGGCGTTCCCCGGTCTTGCTGATCCACGGCGACGACGACCGCAACGTGCAATTCCACCAAACGGTGATGTTAGTAGAAGCCCTGCGCAAGCAAGGCGTAAAGTTCGAAGAGCTGATCTTCCCGGACGAAATCCACGGCTTCCTGACCGAAAAGCGCTGGCTGCAAGCCTACGCCGCCGCCGCGAATTTCCTCTCCAGGGTTTTGTAGGGGCAGGTTGGTAACCTGCCGCCGATCGAAGATCGGCCAAGTGTGCCTCGGACGGGCGAAACGAATCAGACTTGAGCTGCACGCGCAAGCGGTGGCGCACAGAGGCAGACCACAAAAAACGATGGTCTGCCCCACCGGCGCCGCTACTCTACTGCACCACCATATTCACCGAATTCGACGTCGCCGCCCCGGCCTTCATCACCACCGGAACAGTCCCAGTCACGCCGCTCGGCACAGTCACCGCCGTCTGATACAACCCCACAAACCCCGGCGACGCGATCGAGTAGATCACCGTCGCGGGCTGCGTGCCGATCGTCACCGTCACCGTTGCCGTAGTGTTAAAGCCCGTGCCAGGCGGCACAAGCAGCACACCCGTCGGCGCCGCCGGAGTCACTTGCCCCAGCCCGGTCGAATAGATGACCACCGGATCTCCAACCTTCGCCGGATTCGTCTTCGTGGTAAGCGAGAAATCGCTGTTCTTCACCACCGCCCCCAAATTAGTCGCGGCATCCACGATGAACAGGCTCGGCGCCACAGCGTCGACGATAATGTTCATCACCACGCTGGCGCCGCCCGCGGTTGTCACTACCAAAGGCTGCGTGCCAACCGGCACTTCAAA
>DATDHK010000029.1:0-9538 GCA_036521635.1 Bryobacteraceae bacterium
CACTCGTTCAGGCACGACGTTTGTTTCCGCCCGCCTGAACTGAAACCGTATTATCCATTCACTCTTCTTGGGACCGAACTTCCACTGACGCACTGCTTTTAGCGTGAGGTCGGCGAAGTATTTGCTTGGTCCTGGAGAATCAAGCTCGACGTCGGTCACATTCCCGTTAGCATCCACTTGAGCCTTGACGCTGAGCGCCACTTTGCCCTGAATGCCGTTTCTTGCGCGTTGCGGAATATCGGGTAAGACACGTCGCACAACTCCTTCCGAAACGGAATTGTTGTCCGATTCCTTGGCTTCCGGGGCTGGCGCGGCCGCGGAGGGCGTTTCCACTGGAACACGCTTCTCCTCTTTCGGCGACGCCGGAGTTGGAGTTGGCGTAACCACGCCGGGCGCTGGAACAGCGGTTGGGACCGGCGCTGGTTTTTCCTCGACCGGAGTAGGCTTGCTTGACGGCGCCGCGGTTTGCTCTTTAGCAACCGATCCGCCGTCTCGAAGTTTCGGTATCAGCAAAACCACCAGGATCAAAAGCAGCAACGCGGTTGAAACATAGATCCATTTTCGCGATACTCCAGGCGCCGTCGCCACTGGTTTTTCCGTAGCACTCACGGCAGTCTTGCGTAACAGTTTCGCGATGACGCCGATGGTTGCCCGGCCCTTTGGATCGCGCCGCAAAGCCTGACGCGCGATTTCATCGAACGGAGCGGGGATCGTTTCCGGCAGGATCAACTCCTGGTGCTGCGCTCCGCTCCAGCTCGGCATGCGCTGCGATAGCGCCTCCACCAACGTAGCGCCCAAAGACCAGACATCCGCCGCCGGCGAAACTCCTTCCGTCGCGATCTCAGGCGCAGAGTAGGCATCCGGAATCACTGAATCTGGTTCCTCAATAGGACACAAACCGTCGCTTGAAATTCTCAAGCTGCCATCCACGCCCAAAATGTTTGACGGCTTCAGATGACCGTGCACGAAGCCCTGTCCGTGGATGTATGCCAGCGCGCTTAGCGCGGGTTCCAGCATCTCGTGCGCTTCCATCGGCGACAGCGGACGCGCTGGAACCACTTGCGCCAGGTTTTCCTCGGCGTATTCCATCACTACATAAATTAACGGCTTGTCGTCGATCTGACAGCGCCCCGTGCGGAAGATCCGAAGCAGATGCGGATGGGAAAGTTTAGACGCCAGCACCCATCGCCGTAATTCGCGCTCCGTGCCATGCGGACTTCCCACCACCAGCTTGATAACGGCCTTATGCGGCTCATGCTCACCGTATTCGGTGAGAAACACGGCGCGATTCTCTTGACCGGAAAGGTACTGTTGCAGATGGAACGCGCCGTCGACAATCCGCCCTTCCCAGGCCTTCCAGAAGTCGCTCATTGTTCAGAAACCATTCTAGCCATGCGGGAGCGCTCGTGCGCTTTCTTTCAGCGTCACGCCCGACAGTTTCAGCCGCCGCGACTCGTTCATCAGAAACAGAAGCTTGTGGGCGGCCAGAGTGTAACTCAGTCCTTCGACCCGCACGTTTGAAATACAGTTTCGCTCAGCGTCGGTGCGGCCCGGGCGCGGATTCCATGTCAGATAAATTCCCAGGCTGTCGGGAGAACTGAGTCCGGGACGTTCGCCAATCAGCACGACGGCCAGCCGAGCCCCCAGAATTTCGCCGATCTCATCGCCGATCGCCACACGTCCCTGTTGCACGATCACCAGCGGGGCAATGTTCCAATCCAGATTCGACAGGATCACCTGCAGCAATGGCGTCGCGTGTCGATGTACAGCGAGCGCGGAGAGCCCGTCGGCAATGACGAAGACCGCGTCATAGTTCGATTTCAATTTTGCGAGGCGGTCTCGCGAACCCGGATTCAGTTGGCGGCCGAGATCCGGGCGATGTAGATAGGTTGTGCGATCGCGCGCCGCACTTGCCAGGGTAATGAACGGGATTTTCAATTCGATTGCCAGTGAGGTCACATCTAAAGGCAGGTGGACCGCATCGCGGGCCTGTGCGTGCGCCAACTGGAAGTCCAGCAGTTCACGGGTTGGCAGGCTATGTCCGGCCCGGCCCAAATCTACCCGGGCCGGCGTGTAGTCGCGCAGTGACTTGATCATTCCAAAAAACCAACACAGGCACGAATGCCTGGACCACTGAGCCACGCCTCGAACTCCGGCGCGGGACGCAAGCCGAATATCTTTCTCAGATACAGCGCGTCGTGAAACGACGTGCTCTGATAGTTGAGCATAATATCGTCGGCGCCGGGAACGCCCATGATGTAATTCACGCCGGCCGCGCCCAGCATGGTCAGCAACGCATCCATGTCGTCCTGGTCGGCTTCGGCGTGGTTCGTATAGCAGACGTCGCAGCCCATGGGAAGGCCCAGCAGCTTGCCGCAAAAATGATCTTCCAGACCGGCGCGCAGAATCTGTTTGCCGTCGTAGAGATATTCCGGGCCGATAAATCCAACAACCGTATTCACGAGCATCGGCTGGAAGTGGCGCGCCAGGCCGTACGCCCGTGCCTCGCAAGTTTGTTGGTCCACACCTTGGTGCGCGTTCGCCGACAACGCGCTGCCCTGCCCGGTTTCAAAGTACATCACGTTGTTTCCCACCGTGCCGCGCTTCAATTGCAGCGCCTGCTCGCGCGCTTCTTCCAGCATCGCGATGTTCACGCCGAACGCTTTGTTGGCCGCTTCTGTTCCGGCGATGGATTGGAATACCAGATCGACCGGCGCACCGTGCTGCATCGCTTCCATCTGCGTCGTGACGTGGGCCAGCACGCAGCTCTGCGTGGGAATTTGAAACGTCTCGCGCAAGCGATCAAGCATGCGCAGCAGAGTCTCTACTGTTTCAAGATTGTCCGAAACCGGATTGACGCCGATCACCGCGTCGCCGCTGCCGAACAAAAGGCCATCGACAATGCTGGCGGCGATTCCCTTCGGATCGTCGGTGGGATGATTCGGCTGCAAGCGTGTGGAGAGACGGCCCGGCAAGCCAATTGTGTTCCGGAAACGCGTCACCACGCGGATTTTCGCGGCGACAGAAACGAGGTCCTGCAGTCGCATGATCTTCGAAACGGCGGCGGCCATCTCCGGCACGATGCCGGGCGCTAAGACTTGCAAGACTTCGCCGGTGGCTTGATCGCTGAGCAGCCAGTCGCGAAAGTCGCCTACGGCTAGATGTGCAATCGGCGCGAAGGCATCGGCAACATGCTCGTCGATAATCAGGCGGGTGACTTCATCCGACTCGTACGGAATCACGTGATCGGTCAGAAATGTTTTAAGCGGAAGCTCGCTCAAGGCCATCTGCGCAGCAACCCGCTCCTCGGCATTCGACGAGGAGAGCCCCGCCAAGTCGTCTCCGGATCGCCCCGGCGTCGCTTTTGCAAGAAGCGTCTTAAGCCCGTCGAAGCGGTAGACCACATTTCCGATAGTGTGTGAAAACTCGCTCACACCGGCGCCTCGTGCTTTAGGGCGAATTCCTCTTCGGGCGACAAGATGAGTCGCCGGCGCGCGTAGCATCCGAAATACGCGATGCCGCACAGGAACCAGATCGCCGCGCCGATCACGCCGAGATTGTAATCGTGATTGAGGAACAATGTGACCAGCGTCGCGGCGGCAATTACCATTGCGACTACCGCGCCAGTCGACCCTAACGGGCTGACATAGGGTCTGGCAACGTTGGGATAATTCCGGCGCAGCAGGATGAACGAAAGCATTTGCAAAACGTATGCGATAACTGCGCCAAACACCGCCCTGTTGAGCAGCACTCCGCCGACTGGGCTGTTCTGTCCCGCGAGCTGAATGGTCAGGGCCGCCGCGAATCCGAGCACTGAGCCTGCGATCAAAGCGCGGTGCGGAGTCTTGCGCCGGCCATGCGTTACGGACAGCCAACTCGGAAAATAGCCCGCGCGGGACAGCGAGTAAATCTGGCGTCCGTACGCGTAAATGATGGTGTGGAAACTTGCCAGCAGCCCCGTGCAGGCAAATAGAGCGAGCAATTTCGCGCGCATGCCCTCGCCGAAGATCGCACGGAATCCCAGAAAGAGCGGCTCGGTGGACGCCCCCACTTTCGCCGCGCCAGGCTCGATGCCCGCGTTCAGAATCACAGTGAGAAACGAGCACAGGATCAAGGTGATCAGTCCGGACAAAATTCCTTTCGGCATGTCGCGCGCGGGATCGTGCGACTCCTCGGCTGCTAACGGCAATTGCTCGATTCCGAGATAGACCCACAGCGCGAATGGCAGCGCCGCAAAAACACCGGGCCAGCCTTTGGGCAACCATCCGCCGCCCTCCAGCGCCCAGCGATGCAAGTTGAACAGTGGCGCGGCGCCGGCGTAAAAGACCACCAGAATTGCGAGCGCGCAAATTGTAATCGCAACCGAGACGCGAAAGGACATAGCCACGCCGCCAATGTTGAATGCAACAAAAACGGCATAACAACCCAGCCACCACAGCGGCGCAAAACTCGGGGGAGTTTGGAAAATCGCGCCGAGATATCCGCCCACGCCCACCACGATTACGGCGGGCGTCAAGATGTATTCCATATTCTCGGCGAGGCCCGTAATGTAGCCGCCCCACGGACCCATGGATGTGCGCGCGAACGAATACGCGCCGCCGGCGTGCGGCAAGGCGGGCGACATCTCGGCGATGCTGAAACACAATCCGATATAGAGCAGCGTGATGATGACCAGCGCGGCCAGCATGCCGCCGAATCCGCCGGCGATCAGTCCGAAATTCCAACCGAAGAAGTCGCCGGAGATTACCGCGCCAACGCCCAGCGCCCACAAATCCAGCACGCGGGCATGCCTCCGCAAGCCGCGCTTCTCCATGTAACCAGCATCCGGTTTGGTGTACGAGACGTTTTCCACTGCACTCGTTTGTATCACAGGCGGGCGTCATTGCGTTACGATCATTAACAGCTATGCGACGCGCGTGTTTCGGTGTGGTGGTCTTGCTGACAACGGTTCATCTTTCCGCGCAGGAACCGCCTCGCACCTGGATCGATCGGGAGACCGGGCACCGCATCGTCCGTCTCACCAACGAACCTGGCAGCGCCAGTCTCTACTTCAATCAAAACGGATACACGGCGGACGGCAAGGGGATGGTCTACACCACGCCGGATGGAATTTCAGTGCTGAATCTGGAAACCCACGCGGCCAAGCCGGTGGTGAAGGGACGCGTTCGGATCATCGTCACAGGTCGCAAGACGCAAAATGTCTACTACATCAAGGGCGGCGCTGTTTTTTCAACCGACGTCGATAGCGGCGTCACTCGGGAAATCGCGAAACTTCCGCCGCGCGGGTCCATCGCGACGGTCAATGCCGACGAGACGCTACTTGCCGGAACTTATATAGAAGGGGACGGCCAGGACTACAATCAGAATCGTCCGCAACAGCCGCAAACACTCGATCAACCACAGTCTAAGGGTCAGATGATGGAACAGCGACTGGCTGCGCATCTTCCCATGGGCCTGTTCATTGTGGACGTGAAAACTGGCGAGGTGAAGACCATACATCGCAGTACGGACTGGCTGAACCATCTGGAGTTTTCTCCTACCGATCCGACTCTGTTGATGTTCTGCCACGAAGGTCCGTGGCACAAAGTGGATCGCATTTGGACCATGCGTACAGACGGCACGCACATTGTGAAAATTCACAACCGCACCATGGCGATGGAGATTTTCGGACACGAGTTTTGGAGCCTGGACGGCAAAACGATCTGGTACGATTTGCAGACTCCGCGCGGAGAAGTGTTCTGGCTGGCGGGCTATAACGTCGAGTCCGGCGAACGGACCTGGTATCACTTGTCGCGCAACGAGTGGTCCATCCACTTCAACGTCACGCGCGATGGGAAACTTTTCTGCGGCGATGGCGGGGATGAAAAACAAGTGGCTCGCGCGCCGGATGGAAAATGGATTTATCTGTTTCGCCCGGAAGCGATTCCGAATCGCGGCATCGAAGACAAGAATTTCGTCAACGCCGGCGTGCTGCGCGCGGAGCGGCTGGTGAACATGTCGAAACATCAATACCGCCTGGAGCCGAATGTGAGTTTCACACCCGATCAGAAGTGGGTGGTGTTCCGGTCGAACATGTTCGGAGCGACGTATGCATTCGCGGTGGAAGTGGCGAAGGCTACCGGCCAGTAGTATCCATCTCGAATCGAATCCGCGCCTCCCCCAAATGCAGCTCGTCGCCCGACCGCAACTGGACTCCGCGCGTTGAGTCGCACACGATGATCCGGCCATCGCGAAAAACCTGCGTGCCGAGTGAGCAGGCCGGATCGTTGTACGCCCGGAATTTTCCCTCCGCAGGATCGTAGCGAAGCCAGGCATGCTTGCGCGACACCGTTGTTTCGGTGTCGGCGAACGCCAGGTCGTTGCGACGCTCCAGGCCGCCGGCCTTGTTTTTCACTTCGCTCAAGCGCCCCAGGTAAATGAGATCGCGATCGATCGCCAGTTCCATTTCAGCGGCGCTTCCTTGAAGTACTATCAGATACGCCGGAGGCCGCGTAACAGGCTGCTCCAGGCGCTTGCGCCGGTATTCAATTCGAAAAGGGGCGTCATCCTGGTTAACTTCAATCTGAATGACGTCAATCAGGATCGTGACATTGTCCGCTCTGCAGGCACGCTCGCCCAATTGCGATCTGAGCTCCGTCGTCAGCTCCGTGGCGTCAAGCGACGCTTCGAATATCTGCTGTTCCGCGGCGTCACGGGCGAAAATCTCGACCGCCACCTCGGCGAACAGAAAGACGTATTCACCACCGCCTTTGGGCTGAACATGCTCCATGATTTCGTGTAAGACGGCGCGGCGAATCTCAATCGGCTCCCAGGCTTGTTGCCCGCCCGCGGGAATCTTCCGAAACACGCTGCCTAACATTTGTTCCAGCTTGTCGAGAGGCTTCATAGGTCTACAATAGCCCCGCTTCCTTGGCGGCCTGCACGATCTCGCCCGCAATGGGAGCGGCCGCGGTCCCGCCATAACGGCCGTTTTCCACGAGAACCGCGAACGCTATTTTTTTGCCGGCGCCGCCATAAGGCGCGAAGCCGATGAACCAGGCGTGCGACGGCGCTTTGGCCAGCTCTGCGGTTCCGGTCTTGCCGGCGATGGGGATGCTTGCTCCATGCAGCACGCGTCCGGTGCCGCTGACGACCACGGCGCGCATGTAGCCGGCCAACCCGGAAGCCAGTTCCGGACTGAGCATGGTCAGCGGTTCTTCGATGCGGGTATTGCTATCGTCGACGATCCAGCGGCCCTGCGGCATCTTCCCGTTGTTGGCTACGGTGGCCGCCACGCGCGCCATCTGGAACGGACTTGCGACCACTTGGCCTTGGCCATACGAGGCCTGCGGAAGAGATTCTTTCAGTTTCTCCGGTGTGTTTGGGCGCGCCATGAAAATTCCGAACTGGCGGGCGGTATCCAGCAGCGGCTGGGCCCCCACTTTGTAGAATCCCAACTGCGCGAAATAGGCGTTGCAGGAAATCGTGATGCCCTTCGCCATGTCCACCACGCCATGCGCGGTGCGGTCCTGCACGTCGTCGCGAATCGGGCGTTTGCTCTTGCCGACGTAATTTCCCACGCGCCCGTCGCCCAATGCTTTGCACTCGAAAGTTTCGTGGGCCAACGAAGGATTGAGGCGCAGCGCGGCGATCGCCGTAACGATCTTGAATGAAGAGCCTGGTGGATACAAACCAAAGCGGGCGCGATCAAGCAGCGCTGTTTCCATCGCGCGATCTGGATTTTTCCGGAACGAGGCGAACTGCCAGGCTTCCGGCCACGGATAGCTCACCGCGGCCAACAGGTCGCCGGTGGCCGGATCCAATACGACGATCGCGCCATTATTTCCGGTCTTCGCCAAATGGTTTTTCAGGATGGCCGATGCGCGCAACTGCAACTGAGAATCGATGGACATCTTTACGTCGCGTTGCCGGTCGATGAACGCCTTCACCGCAGGATTGTCTTTTTCGTGACGATGGCGCAGCAGGGGTAGCAGCTCGCTGTAGTCGTACTGAAAAACGTGGTAACTTTCGTCGGATTCGGGATCGTGCAGCTCGATGGTTTCGCGGCGGTCGTCAAAGCCTTGCAGGCGCGTGCGCGCGTCGTGTTCCAGAAAGGCCGTGTTGCTGGCGCCGCGGTGCAGCGACGTGCGCTGATCGCCAACCAGGTAGAAAAACTCCGGGCCCAAGGGATAATGGCGAGACTCGTTTTTCACCGCCGTCTGATCGATGGAAACGCCCAAGCGCTGGTAGTCCGCGTTATGGCGCTGCAGCGTCTCCCAGTTGTTCGTCGCCAGCGGCAGCCCATTCCTGTCCAGAACGTCGCCTTTGGGAATTTGCTGCAGAATTTCACGCAAGCGCGGATTATATTCGAGGCCCAGGCTCTTGTCCGCAAACCGGACCTCGGCGCCCTTGATCGCAAATTGATCCGGCTGGACCAACTGGAAGTAGGCCGCGCGGCCGAGGATCGCGAACCCACACAGGCCCAGCATGCCGGCGAGTATGTAGGTCGGTTGCCCGAAATTGCGGACTTGCGCCGGGGCGCCGCCACGCGACGACACAGCCAGGATGATGGCGAGCGCGATGAAGTTCGCGACCATCGAAGTCCTGCCGAAGCTCAGAAAAGGCGACACGACGCCCGAAAGCGGAAGCAGTCCGAGCAGGCCGCCGGCGATCAGGATCAGTTGCAGAGCGACGATCAGGGTGAGTCCCGCGACGAGAAAATAAGAATACGAACTGGGCGCGCGTAACGCGATTCGCAGGCTGCGCCACGTGAGCGTCCCATACAAAAGAAAAATTCCCAGCAGGCCGATGAAGCCGAGTTCTTCGCCTGCCGCGGACAGAATCAGGTCGGTGTGTCCGGCGGGCAATGTGGACGGGCTGCCGAGTCCCAGGCCCGTGCCCGTACTCGCGCCGGTGGAGAGCGCCCACACGGAATGCGCGATCTGATCGCCGCCCGAAACCGTATTGCGCCAGGGCGATTCCCACATGTCCATGCGGTCCGCGACCGTTTTTGGAAAGCGCAGCTTGTGACCGCCGTAGAACGCGAGCGCGATGATCGCGAAGCCCACCACGGCGCCCAACACGCGCTTGCGGGCGATGGAATACAGGATGAGAAACAGACAGCCGATGACCAGCGCCGGTCCGTTATCTTTCAGCACGAAGAAGATCGTGATGCCAACCAGAACGCCCGCGGCGACGGGCATGGCGTAGTCCAGCCGAGGGATGTGAAAGTGTTGCGCCAGCCAGCCCTGCTTCTGCCGCAGGTCGCGCAGCACGTCCCAATCCGCGGCGAAATATCCGGCGAGAAAGAAGACGATCAAGATGCGCATGATCTCCACCGGCTGGAAGAAAAACAGATTCACTTTGGCGTCGCTCGTGCCTGGGCCGGTTCCAAGGGGACTGGCCAGCAGCAGACCTAGAATCACGGTGGCCAGCAGAAAAACATAGCTGTAGCGTCCCATCAGTTTGTCGTAGTTGAGCTGGCTGAAAATCGCCAGTGCGATACAGCCGGCCACGACGCCTTGCGTGAATTCCGTAAACATCAGAGTGTCGCGCAAGG
>DATDHK010000030.1:0-1660 GCA_036521635.1 Bryobacteraceae bacterium
GTGTGGAAGCTGCAACTATCGGGAGGGAAGCGATGATCTCTGGGGCGCATGTGATCGTATACAGCAAGGATGCGGACGCCGACCGCGCATTTTTTCGGGACGTCCTGGGATTCCCGTCGGTGGATGCCGGGCATGGCTGGCTGATCTTTGCGCTTCCACCGGCAGAGGCCGCGTTCCATCCCGCCGACGAGAATGGCCGGCACGAGCTGTATCTAATGTGCGACGACCTGAAGGCGGAGACGGCGGCCCTTGCGAAGAAGGGCGTCGTGTGTTCAGAGGTGCAGGAAGCTCGCTGGGGTTCAATCACCCAGATTCACCTGCCGGGCGGCGCGGAGGTCGGCCTCTATCAGCCAAAGCACCCAACGGCCCTGGGCTTGAGGTAAATGAGGTGACAGGAAGCTGTGAAAAAATCAAGAACCAAAGAACACAAGGAATACGAGGAACACAAGGAACACGAGGAACACCAGAAACAGGTTGAGGTATCTAGCGACTTGCTCCGTTCCTCGAAATCATTCCACTCGCCCGAACTGGTCTGGTGTTCCTCGTGTTCCTCGTATTCCTTGTGTTCTTGATTTTTCACAGCTTCCAGCCAACTCAATCACTCATTAACGGGCGCGGATTTTCCCAGCGCCGGCTGTGCCGGCCGTTCAATGCGCCCTGCCGGCGACGTTCTGCCCGGTGGCCGCCTCCATCGCATACAGACTGCGCGCATAGTTGGCGCGGGCGTCGTTGTAGCTTTGCATGGTGTCGGTGTAAGCGCGCTGTGCATCGAGAAATTCAAGCAGTGAGACCTTGCCTGCGCGATACGATTCTTCCGCCGTGCGGCGGATCTGGCGCGACTGATCGAGCATGTCCGTTTCCAAATTGCTCAGCATCGTGCTGGCGATGGCGTACTGTTCATAGGTGCTCTCCACGTCGGCGGCGGCTGAGTTGCGCGCCGCCCGCAAACGCTGTTCGAGTTGCCGCTCTTCCAGCCGTGCGCGCTCCACCTCACCCTGGTTGCGATTGAACACCGGCAAAGGCACGCTGAAAAACATGCCCAGCGAACTGCCGGTGCCCGTCGGACTTTGCTGGCGATGGAACACCGTGCCGACGGTGTAGTCGATCTTGCCCTGCGCAAGCTGCAACTTCAGATCGGCGGCCGAGCGCGCCTGGTCCCGCACAACGGAAAGAATATCCGGCCGCAGTTCCTGCGCTCTGGCTCGCAAGGGTTGAATCTCCACATGCTCGAGATCTCTCCGCAGCGGACCCTTCACGTCGAATTGGTGCACAAACGCGGAACGGCCCATCGCCAGTTCCAAGCGATGCCGCGCCGAGTGCAGACGCGAAGCGGCATTGGCGGCATCGTTGCGGAACTGCATGGCCGCCAGGCGCGAACGCAACAGGTCGGCCGTGGATTGCTCGCCCGGTTGCGCGCGTTGACGGTTGGCCTCCACCACTTGTTCCAGTGTCTTCTGGTTCTCCTCCGCGAGCGCGAGCGTCTCCTTCGCCAGCAGAACATCCACGAATGCGTTCTGAACGTCCAGAATCAGGCCGCGCATCGTGTTTTGCAGATTCAGCTCAGCCACGGATCGTGCGAGCTCCGCCACCGCCACGCGCCCGGCGCGCTTTCCAGGTCCTTCGAAAACAAAATCGACGCGAGCGGCGCCCTCCGCCGGGC
>DATDHK010000031.1:0-10609 GCA_036521635.1 Bryobacteraceae bacterium
ATGACGGCTCTCGGAGCGGCGTTCGGCGGCGGTCATGGTAGACGATGACGGCTTAGGCTTAGGTAGCACAGGATTCCCGCACCGCCTCCCTTCCATAGAGCTTTAATTTCCTGCTCAGCGTGCGCCGTGAAATGCCCAGCATTTCGGCCGCCCTCTGCTGGTGCCCGTTGGTTTGCTGCAGGACGTGCAGAATTGCATTCTTTTCCATCCCATCCAGGTTCGCATTCGAGGATGGCTCGACGGTGCGCCGCACCGTGGCCGGTCCCGGCGCGGCGAGCATCAGATCGTCAACCCGGATTTCCAGATTGCGCGACAGGACCGCCGCCTTGGTGACGATGTTCCGAAGCTCCCGCACATTGCCCGGCCACGTATGCCGCTCGAGCGTCCGCAGCGCTTCGCCCGAGAAAAAAGAGCGTGGGTTGGATTGCCTCAGGAAATACTCGGCCAGAGGAACAATGTCGTCCACTCTCTCGCGCAACGGCGGAACGCACAGGCAAATCTGGCCCAGCCGATGGTAAAGATCGTTGCGAAACTGCCCCGTTCGAACCATGCCCTCCAGATCCTGATTCGTGGCCGCGACCACCCGCACATTCACCGCGACTTTCCGGACGCCGCCCAGCCGGAAATAGGGCACGCCATCCAGCACCCGCAGCAGCTTGACTTGCATGCGAGGCTCCAATTCGCCGATTTCGTCCAGGAACAACGTGCCGAGATTGGCCAGCTCAAAAAGCCCCGGCTTCGCCGAATCCGCGCCGCTGAAGGCGCCCTTCTCGTAGCCGAACAGCTCGCTTTCCACCAGATGTTCCGGCAGCGCCGCGCAACTGACGTCGACCCAGGGCTTGGCGCAGCGCAATGAATAATGATGAATGGCGCGGGCGACGAGTTCCTTACCGGAACCGCTTTCGCCCGTGATGAGGACAGCGGCATTGGTTTGCGAAATCCGCTCCACCAACTCCAGCAATTGCCGCATCGCCGGACTGGAAACGATCGCCGGCATACCCAGGAAAGTCTTGGTTTGAGGACCCATCAACACTAGATTGCTTTTCGGCCGTTCCGCGCGGTTTCACTATAGTACTGGCGGCCAGGCGACGTAGGTTGAAACACCTACGGAGGAACACGGGGGACACGGGGAACACGGGGAACACCGAGGAAGAGGAATACAAGGAATACGAGGGATACGAGGAACACCGAAGCTATGAAGAAACTCTCGGTGTTCCTCGTATTCGTCGTATTCCTTGTGTTCAGTCGCCTGTGTTCCTCAGTGCTTCTCGTGTTCCCCGTGTTCCCCGTGTTCATCCTCCACATATTCCCCGCTGAGACAGAATGTCTCAATCCCCATTCCCCGTAAGCCATTTTGTCCATTGCTCCTATTGTGTTGCACGACTTCTGCCGATAAATCAAACGGATGGGAAAACATCGATAGTGGAAGCGAAGCTGCTATGCACTCGGATCAGTGCTGATGCTTGGGCTTAGGAACCGAATGTCGATTGGCGCACGAATATACGTTTCAGCGGTAATTATCATCGGTAGTTGTGTCACCATCAGCGAATTGAGCCGCTGGGAATCGCAGGACCTGGTCCGCTTTTTCTGCTATCTGGTTCTGTCGATTCTGGGTTCCCGGCTGAAGGTGGTGCTGCCCGCCATCACGGGTACGCTGTCCGTGCTGTTCATCTTCATTCTGTTTGGAATCGTGGAGCTGAGCCTGCCGGAGGCCCTGTTCATGGGGTGCACGGCCACCCTGATTCAATGCTTCTGGCACAACAAACAGCGGCCCAAGACGCACCAGGTATTGTTCAACCTGGGCAGCATGGCCATCGCGATCGCCACTACCAGCTCCGCGTATCACTCCAATTTGCTGCACAAGAGTCATCTGGATGCGGCCCTTACCTTATTGATTACCGCTACGGTGTTTTTCGCGATGAATACCTTCCCGGTTTCGGCCGCGATCGCGCTTACCGAGCAAAAATCGCTTCGCCAGATTTGGAGGGAATGCTACTTCTGGTCGTTCCCGTATTACTTGCTGGGCGCCGGAATCGCGGGCGCCGCCAGCGCCATCAACCGGCACTATGGCTGGCAGACCGCGCTGCTCTCGGTGCCGGTGGTCTACCTGATTTACCGGTCCTACTATCTATATCTGGGGCGCATGGAGGACGAAAAGAAACACGCCGAAGAAATGGCCTCGCTGCATTTGCGAACCATTGAAGCGCTGGCGCTGGCCATCGAAGCCAAGGACCATACCACGCACGATCACCTGCAGCGGGTGCAGGTCTACGCAATCGAGGTGGGCAAGGAACTGGGCCTGGACGAGGGGCAACTGGAAGCCTTGCGGGCGGGCGCGCTGCTGCACGACATTGGAAAACTGGCGGTTCCGGAGCATATCATCTCGAAGCCCGGCAAATTGACCCGGGAAGAGTTCGAGAAGATGAAGATCCACCCGGTGGTGGGCGCGGAGATTCTGGAGCGGGTGCGTTTTCCGTACCCCGTGACGCCCATTGTGCGTTCACATCATGAAAAATGGAACGGCTCGGGGTATCCGGATGGCTTGAAGGGTGAGGAGATTCCGATCGGAGCGCGAATTCTGGCGGCCGTGGATTGCCTGGACGCGCTGGCGTCGGACCGGCAGTACCGCCGCGCGCTGCCGCTTGACGAATCGATGCAGAAGGTCCTGTCGGAATCCGGAATCAGTTTCGATCCGCAGGTGGTGGAGGTATTGCACCGCCGCTACATCGAGCTGGAGTCGATGGCGCAGGCGCAACAAGTGGAGAAGGCCACGCTTTCGACCAACATCAAGATCGAACGCGGTCTGGCGCCGGCGGCCGGCTTTGAGAACACTAAGCGCCCGGCGCTTACTAATTCGGAGAAGCCCGTCGATTTCCTGAGCTCGATCGCGGCCGCCCGCCAGGAAGTTCAGAACCTGTTCGAGCTGGCGCAGGATTTGGGAAATTCCTTGAGCCTGAATGAGACGCTGTCGCTGCTGGCGATCCGGCTGAAGCGCATGATCCCCTACGATTCGCTGGCAATCTACGTTTTGCAGGGCGACATACTGCGCCCCGAATATGTCAACGGCGAAAACTTCCGGCTCTTTTCATCGCTAGAGATTCCACTCGGCCAGGGACTGTCGG
Source organism: Bryobacteraceae bacterium (assembly GCA_036521635.1). GTDB lineage: Bacteria > Acidobacteriota > Terriglobia > Bryobacterales > Bryobacteraceae > Palsa-89. Next base: position 3,123 of record DATDHK010000031.1, read on the forward strand.
GTTGGGTGGCGGACAATCGCAAACCGATTATCAACGGCAATCCTTCGGTGGAGCCCGGTTATTTGAACGACGAGACCAAATTCACCACCATGCGCAGCGCGTTGTCGGTGCCGCTGATCGGCCTGAACGGCACCATTAGCGTGCTGACGCTATATCACAACGAACGCGACGCTTTCACCAAGGATCATCTGCGTATCCTGCTGGCGATTGTGCCGAAGGTCGCATTGTCCATCGAAAACGCCTTGAAGTATCAGCAGGCCGAGAGTTCGGCATCTACAGACTACATGACGGGACTGCCCAATGCCCGTTCCCTGTTCCTGCATCTGGATTCCGAGCTGGCCCGTTGCCGGCGTCTGAATTCGCCGCTGGTGGTGCTGGTTTGCGACATGAACGGCTTCAAGCAGGTCAACGACAAGTATGGGCACCTGGAGGGCAACAAGGTCCTGCACTCGGTGGCGGTGAAGTTAAAGGAATGCTGCCGCGAGTACGACTACGTGGCGCGCATGGGCGGCGACGAATTCGTGCTGGTCCTGCCGGGCTTGCGGCTGGATCAGGTGCAGCAGAAAATCGTGAAGCTGCGGTCCATCACCGCCGAGGCGGGCCGCGAGGTTTGCGGGACCGAAACGCTTTCGCTCAGCGTGGGCCACTCGATCTACCCCGACGACGGCTCCGACGCCGACCAGTTGCTCAGCGAAGCGGATCGGCGCATGTACATCGTCAAGCAGAAGGAGAAATTAAGCCTGGTCGGACCGCGAGGCTTTGAGTTCGAGCCGACCGGCACCTGGTAAAGCACGATGTACTCAACCCTGCTGCGCCAGGCGCGCCGAATCCTTCTGATCGCTTTATTGGGAGGGCTGCTGGGCGCCACGCTGGTCCGCCTGGGACCGGGCTTCGGCATAGATGAGCGTGAAATGGACAATCGGCTCAATACCGAGAGCCGGCAGGCGATCCGTTCGGAACGCGCGGCGGAGAACAACATCGCGGTCTTTTATTTCCGCTATCTTTCGGGACTGGCGCATGGCGATTTTGGGTTCTCCAGATCGCTGAACCGGCCCGTAGCGCAGCTTTTGAAAGAGCGGCTTCCGTTGACCCTGGCGTCGCTCGCGTATGGAGTCGGGGGCGGCGCTTCCATCGGCCTCATATTGGCAATGCTCACGGTGTGGTGGCGCGCGCCGGGCGCGGACGTCGTGCCGGCCCTGCTCAGCGGAGTCTGCCTGGCGTTGCCCGCGGCCGTGATCGCCCTGATTTTTCTGTGGATGGGGGCCGGGGGCCGCTGGGCCATCGCGCTGGTCGTCTTCCCGCACGTCTACCGCTACGCCAAGAACCTGCTGGCGGCTACCTATCAATCGCCGCACGTGCTGGCCGCGCAGGCCAAGGGGCTCACGGGCGCACGGGTTTTGTTCGCGCACGTGTTCACTCCGGCCGCGCCGCAACTGGCTGCCCTGGCCGGAATTTCGGTCAGTCTGGCCTTCGGCGCATCCATTCCCATCGAAGTGATTTGCGACACGCCCGGTGTCGGACAGCTTGCCTGGCAGGCCGCCCTCGATCGCGATCTTCCGTTACTGGTCACCATCACGGTGCTGGTTGCGTTGATGACGCTGGTGATGAACAGCGTGGCCGATCTTGCGCTGGCGGCGAGGAATCCCGCGCAATGAAACACGCACAAAAGATCGCGCTGGTCCTGCTGGGGCTGGTGGCCCTGGCCTCGCTATTCGCCGGCGTTCTGGCGCCGTCGTCTTACTCGCAACAGTTTCGGGATTCGCTCAGCGCCTCGCCGTCGGCGCGCTTTCCGCTGGGCACCGACGAGCTGGGGCGCGACCGTTTTGCCCGCTTGCTCTACGGCACGCGCGTTTCGCTGATTCTCGCGCCCGCCGCGGCGCTGCTCTCCACCCTGATCGCCGCGCTGATCGGAGGAACGGCCGGCTATCTGGGCGGAAAGTGGGAGCGCACCGTCACCGCCGGCATCGACCTGTTTCTCTCGCTGCCCTGGCTATTCCTGCTGCTCACCGTCCGGGCCTTGCTCCCGCTGAACACGTCGCCCGTGACGAGCGTCATCATCACTTTCCTGCTGCTCGGATGCCTGGGTTGGGCCACACCCGCCCGCATCATTCGCGCCGGCACGCGCACGCTGGTCCATTCCGATTATCTGGTGCAGGCCCGAGCCAACGGTATTTCCAGAATCCGATTATTCTGGCGGCATCTGCTGCCGAACTTGCGTCCCATTTTGTTGGCCCAATTCTGGATTTCAGTGCCCGTGTTTATTCTGAGCGAAGCCAACCTGGGTTTGCTCGGACTGGGCGTTTCCGAACCCCTGCCCTCCTGGGGCGCGATGCTGCGCGAGCTCGAAAATTACACGGCCATCCTGCATAACCCCTGGATGCTGGTCCCCGCGGCGTTGCTGGTTGTGGTGGTCTGCTGCCTACAGCTCGTACTGCGGACCGAGGACGGAATTCCATGTTGAGAATCATTGCCGCGCTGTTATTTTGTTTTACGCTGGCTGCGCAATCGGCCGGTGAACTCCGTTTCTGTTTGCGAACCGAGCCTAAAACATTTAATCCACTTTTGGTTGAGGACGAATCTTCGGAGACTATTCGCTATCTAACCGCCGGCGTGTTGGTGCGCCTCAATCGCTACACGCAGGAATTGGAAGGCGAGCTTGCCTCCAAATGGAAGGTCACCGAAAATGGCCGGCGGATCGATTTCGACCTGCGCCCGAATGTTTTGTTTTCGGACGGAACGCCGTTCACCTGCGAAGATGTGGCGTACACCATTCGTCAGTTGATGGACCCGGCTCTGCATTCGCCCACCGGCGACGCGTTCCGCTCCGCCCCTGGCGCGGTGGAAAGCAAATGCACGGGCTCATCGTCGGTCATGGCCCGATTCCCCGGCGCGGTCTCAGCATTGGCCGCCCAATTCGATCAGGTCGGTATTCTGTCCGCCCGGTCGGCGCACAAGGAATCGGCCGTGCTCGGACCATTCATGGTGGGCGAGTACAAAGCCGGCTCCTACGTCCTGCTGCGCCGCAATCCGAACTACTGGAAGCGCGACGCCAACGGAAAAAAGCTGCCCTACCTGGATTCCATCCGGCTCGAAATTCAGCAGAACCGCGAACTCGAATTGCTCCGCTTCCGGCGGAACCAACTCGACATCGTGAACAAGCTGGACCCGGAAATGTACGACCGGCTGGCGGCCGAGATGCCCAAGTCCGTAATCGACGCGGGGCCGTCGCTCGATTGGGAAGTCGTCTTCTTCAACCAGGTGGCGAGCGCTCCGCTGCCGGACTACAAGCGGCGCTGGTTCCGGTCTGACGAATTCCGCCGCGCGATTTCAGAGGCCATCAATCGCGAGGACATCTGCCGCGTGGTGTACCGCGGACACGCGCGGCCGGCTGTGGGTCCGGCGTCGGTGTCGAATCGTTTCTGGCTCAACGCGGCGTTGAAGCCAACCGCTTATTCCGCTTCCGCCGCGCTAACGCGCCTGCAAAGGGACGGCTTTCATCGCTCGGGCGACGCCCTGCTCGACCGCGATGGGCACAAAGTAGAATTCTCGATGATCACCAACGCGGGCAACAAACTGCACGAGCGCACGCTGGCGCTGATCCAGCAGGACCTCGCGAAGCTGGGCGTACAACTCAACGTTGTCGTGCTCGACTTCCCTTCCCTGATCGAGCGCATCAGCCGCAGCTTCAATTACGAATCGGTCCTGATGGCCATCACCAACGTCGATCTCGATCCGAACGGCCAGATGAACATCTGGCTCAGCTCGGCCGACAATCATCAATGGAATCCCACGCAGAAGACGCCCGAAACGCCCTGGGAAGCGGAGATCGACAAACTGATGCAATCTCAAAACGCCGCTCAGGACCTGAACAAGCGCAAGGGCTATTTCGACAAAGTACAGCAAATTATTGCAGAGCGCGCGCCGATACTTTTTCTGGTGAATCCGAACGCGCTGTCGGCGGTTTCTTCCAACGTGAAGAATGTCGCGCCGGCCACGCTGCGTCCGCAGATCTATTGGAACGCCGAACGCCTGACAACCGGTGGAACGATGGTCAGCCAACGATGACGCCTTTGCTCAAGACCCGGCTCTCGGTGGATTACCCGAACAAAGCCGGCGTGCTGCGCGAGGTCGAGCTCGAGATCGGTGAAGGCGAAATTCTGGGTCTGGTGGGCGAAAGCGGCTCGGGCAAAAGCACCATCGCGCTGGCGTTGCTGCAGTTGCTGGATCACAAAGGCGGGTCGGCCCGCGGCGAGATTCTCTTCGACGGCCGCGACTTGCTACGGTTGAACGCGCGCGAAATGCGCCGGATTCGCGGACGTGAAATCGCCCTGGTATTGCAGAGTCCGCTGGCGTCTCTAAATCCCGCATTGCGCATCGGCACACAACTGGCCGAAGCCTGGCGCGCCCACAATCCCGACGCTGCCAAAAAATGGAAAGACCGCGCGCTCGAATTGTTCGACTTGGTGAGCCTTCCGGCCGAAGACGGATTCCTGGACCGCTATGCCCGCCAGCTCAGCGTCGGCCAAGCTCAGCGCGTGCTCATCGCCATGGCGATCCTTCACAAGCCGCGCCTGCTGATCGCCGACGAGCCGACCAGCGCGCTCGACGCGATCACGCAATCCGAAATCCTGGCGCTCTTCCGGAATCTTAGCCGTCAACTCAACATGGCGATGCTTTTCATATCTCACGACCTGCTATCGGTGGCCTCGCTGTGTTCGCGCATCGCGATTCTGCAAAATGGGCGCGTCATAGAGACCGGGTCCACCGAACAAATGTTCCGCGATCCAAGGACCGACGACACGCGCGCGCTGTTGCAAGCCGTGATGCGGAATCCGTTTGTGGATATGGGGCAGGTGGTTGAGGATGCGGCCGTCAAGTAAGGCCACCGACACCGATTACCAATCGGCCGCAGGTTACCGACCCGCCCTACACTTATCGCGGGCTGCCCGCCGACTGTTTAATCAATCCCCAGACTTCCTCGAGGTCTTCCCATGTGGTCGCGAAATTTCCAATGGCGAGACGGAGGGCAAAACGGCCGTTCAGCACGGTGTGCGAAAGAAAGGCCCGGCCCGACGCATTGATTTTATCCAGCAAAGCCTGGTTGTCTTCGTCGGAACCGCGATAACGGAAGCAGACCAGCGAGAACGGCGTGGGCGCCGCTACTTCGAAATCGGGGTCCGAACGGATCAGGCCCGCCAACTTCTGCGCGTAGGTAATATGCGTCCGGATCATCTGCGCAATCCCGTCATGCCCGTAGTGCCGCATGACGAACCACAACTTGAGCGCACGAAATCGCCGGCCAAGCTGGACGCCGTAGTCCATGTAATTCACCGCGCGCGGATCTTCCGTGGTTTTCAGATATTCCGGCACCAGCGAGAAGGCCCGGCGCAGGATGTCAGGCCTGGTGGTGTAGAACGCGCTCAAGTCGACGGGCGTAAACAGCCACTTGTGCGGATTCACCACCAGGGATTGCGCGCGTTCGGTCCCGTCCAGAATGTAGCGCAACTCGGGAACCACCGCGGCCGCGCCTGCGTAGGCAGCGTCGACGTGCAGCCAGGCTCCGAATTCCCCGGCAACATCGGCGACGGCCGGCACCGGATCGATACTCGAAGTGGATGTGGTTCCAACCGTGGCCACCACGCAAAACGGCTGCTTGCCGGCTTGCCGGTCCGCCGTCATCTTCTCGCGCAGCACGTCGACTCGCATCCGAAACGCTTCATCGACCGGAATTTTGCGCACGTTGTCCTGGCCGACGCCCAGCGTGATAGCGCCCTTCTCGATGGAGGAATGTGAATGCTCGGATGTGTACATCACCAAGCGATTGGAATTTCCGCGCGTGCGCACTTCCGGGTCGGCCATCTCGCGCGCGGCCGCGATGGCGTGCATGCTGGCGATGGACGCCGTGTCGTAGATGATGCCGAAGAAATCCGGGCCGAGGCCCATCCATTGCCGGAGCCAGCTCAGTGTCACCTGCTCGAGTTCAGTGAGCGCGGGACAACTTTTCCACACCATGCCGTTGACGTTGAGAACCGCCGTCAACATTTCTCCCAGGATGCCGGGGTGAGAACCGGAAGTCGCGAAGTAGGCCAGGAACCGCGGGTGATTCCAGTGAGTGACAGCGGGCACAATGGAGTTTTCGAAATCCTTGAGGATTGCATCCATCCGCTCGCCATATTCCGGCGCGGACGCCGGCAGTTGATCCACCAATGCCCCGGGCCGGATGTCCGGCAGAACCGGATAGTCGCGTATGTTTTCCAGGTAGTCCGCCATCCAGTCGACTACTTGGTGAGCATAGCTTCTGAACTCTTCGTTATTCATTTCGCGCATTCCTTCAAAACGCCGGGCCACCAATTACGGAACCAATCGGAAAATTCCGCAAGTTTTCGCTCGCCTTCTTCACCGGGCGGCGCGGCGAACGCTCCGGCCTTGACGCCTCGCAGCCGGGCGGCTTCTTTTACCATGGTCGGCCAAGGCAGCACTTCCGCCCGATCCAGGAACTCGAGGACATATTTCTCGAAGCGGCCAATATCCGCTTCCACGCTCGCGGCGATCGCGCGGTCCAATGAAACCATCAGCTCGGGTATGGCGCTGGCGGCGCCGGATATGATTCCGTTCGCTCCCGCACGTTTGCATGCTACGTAAATACGTTCGTGACCTGCGAAGAGAGTGAATGGCGTTCGCCGCGCCTCATCGCCCAGAGTCCGAAAATATTCGAGGTCTCCGCTGGAGTCTTTGATGCCGGCGAACCGGCCGCTAGCGAGCAAGTCCTTGACGGTGGACGCCGCGATTTCGTTGGTGCATGCCGGAATGTTGTAGAGATAGATGGGCGTGGCGTCGTCCACGGCGTCCGCAAAATTCTGGTAAAAGCCGCGGATCGAATCTTGAGTGTAACGGAAGTAGTAGGGGGGCATGAGCAACACTCCGGCCACGCCGGCGCCGGCGGCGCCGCGGGCCAGCTCGATGGCGCCGTCCAGCGTGGAATGCGAGACGTTCACCAGCAGCGGCACGCGGCTGCGTCGGGCGGCGAAGTTCAGCATGTGCCGGCGATCGTCCAGCGCAAAGTGGACGAACTCGCCGGTTGAACCTAACAGCGCGATGCCGTTTACGCCGCTGTCGCCCAGGAAATCGATCATCTCGAGTGTTGCGCCGAGGTCGATGGAGTGTTCCTGCGCGCGGCGGGGCGTTACGGCAGCTACTAGCACGCCTGCGAGCGGTTTGCGTTCGTCCGGCTGTTTTTTCGTTCTCATGGGTGCGGTGGTCGACTACACGAGCAGCGGGGCACGCGGGAGACGAATGTTGAGGGCAAATTGAATTATATTCGGGAGGCGGGCTCAGGTGTCGAGATAGCCCGTGTCGAGATGCAGGAGCAACCAGATTACCGGCTGGATTAGCCCAGCGGAATTCCCACCGCTCCGGCAAATCGACTGCGGAACTCTTTCCAGTCGTTGCCTTCGCGAGCCAGCACCTGCGCGACATCGAACCATGAG
>DATDHK010000032.1:0-20073 GCA_036521635.1 Bryobacteraceae bacterium
GAGCCGTCTGCCGGGCGGCGGCCTGCAAGCTTACAAGAAAGCCGCGCGGAAAGGCTTGGAAGGCGTCGTCGCGAAAGACGAATCCTCGCCCTACGTCGAAGGCCGTTCCAACAAATGGCTCAAGTTCAAGGTCCATCAGGAAGACGAATTTGTGATCGTGGGCTACACCGCTCCCGCCGGCGCGCGGCAACACTTCGGCGCGCTTTTGCTCGGCGTGTATGATGACTCGCAACTGAAATATGTGGGCAAAGTTGGAACGGGATTCACGCACGCATCCCTGGCCAGCCTGTTCCGGAAATTCAAACCTTTGGCCCGCGACAAGCCCGCCCTCGCCGACCCGCCGCGCGAGAAGAACGTTACCTACCTCGCTCCGCAGCTCATCGCTCAAATCGCGTACGGCGAATGGACCCATGACCGCAAACTCCGCCAGCCCGTCTTCCTCGGCTTGCGCGACGACCTCAACCCGCGCGAAGTAAAACTAGCCGAGGCGAAATGACGAAAGAGAAACTGATCACGCATCCGGAGAAAATATTTTGGCCGGATGAGGGCCACACCAAACTCGACGTCGCCCGCTTCTACGAATTTGTGTTCCCAAAACTGAAGCCCTACCTCGCCGACCGTCTACTGACCATGGAGCGCTGTCCGGATGGAATGCGCGGAGGCTGCTTCTATCAGAAGGCCGCGCCCAAGGGTTTTCCGTCGAAAGCGATTCAGCACGAAAACAAAGAAACCAATTATGTGGTCGGGGGTTCTCTCGAAACCCAACTCGGGCTGGTGAACCTGGGATGCATTCCCATCCATATGTGGCATAGCCGCGCAAAGAATCCGCGCAAGCCGGATTGGGTAGTGTTCGATCTGGACCCCGGCAGCGGCGAATTCGCCGACGCAGCCAACGCCGGCCTGCTGCTAAAGCGCGCCCTGGACGACCGGGATTTCGTCTCCTTCCCCAAGACCTCCGGAAGCCGCGGACTCCACGTCTTCATTCCCCTCAAAGTTGGCCCGGATTGCGATGACGTGCTGGCCTTCGCGCAGCAAATATGCCAGCGCCTGACCGCCGCGAATCCCGAAACGTTGACGATGGAGCACCGCATCGAAGCCCGCAAAAAACGCGTCTACCTGGACCCATTCCGCAACGGATTCGGCCAAACAGTAGTCGCCCCCTACTCCATTCGCCGCCGCGAAAAAGCCCCATTTTCCGTTCCCCTCTCATGGCCCGAAGTGAAGCCATCGTTGAAGCCCTCCAACTTCAACTTGAGCAACTACGAGAAACGCCTCTCCGGCCCGGACCCCTGGGCCGACTTCTTCAAGACCCGCCAGCCCCTAAAATAACAATCCATTACCTTTCGCAGACTCTGAGGGTTGTTCCATTCCATGTGGGGCAGGTTGGCAACCTGCGGCCGATTGGCAATCGGCCCGTCAAAAAATATCTCCGCAACCTTATGTTAGACTGCCCCCTTGCCCACCCCCACGCTCAACCGCGCAATCGCACTCCCCCACGCCACTGCCCTGGTAGTCGGCATCATCATCGGCGCATCCATCTTCGTCCAGCCCACCGAAGTCAGCCGCTACGTCCCCAACATCCCCGGAATTTTCGCCGTCTGGCTAATCGCCGGACTCCTCACCGCCTGCGGCGCCCTAGTCTGCGCCGAGCTATCCTCCGCATTCCCTCAAACCGGCGGCGTGTATGTCTTCCTCAACGAAACCATTTCCCCGACGGCCGGCTTCCTGTGGGGCTGGGCGATGTTCTGGAGCGCCCACTCAGGAATCGTGGCAGCCGCATCGGTTGTATTCGGCCGGTACGTCGCGTACTTCACGCAACTCGACGACCGAGGGATCCGCATTGTGGCAATCGCCGGCATCTTGCTGCTATCGGCGGTGAACTATCTGGGCGTCAAGCAAGGCAGCCGCGTGCAGGCCATCATCACGGCAGCGAAAATAATCGCAATCGCCGCGATTCTGATATTGGTAGTAGTGCTCGGTAAACATGCCGAAGCCACAACAACAACGGCAGCGCAGCCCAACTTCACCATCAGCGACTTCGCCCTCGCAGTCGGCGCCGGCCTCTTCGCATTCGGCGGATGGCACATGGTGACCTACGCCGCCGGCGAAACCCGCAATCCCGAAAAAACAATCCCGCGCGCCCTGCTAATCGGCACTCTAACCGTCACCGCCTGCTACCTGGCGCTGAACGCCGCCTGCCTCTACCTGTTGCCCTTGGATCGCGTGACCCACTCCACGCGCGTCGCCGCCGACGCAGCCAACGCCCTGGCAGGAAGCAAAGGAGCGGCCACAATTTCCGGCCTGGTGATGGTCTCGACCTTCGGCGTGCTCAATGGCGTGATCCTGGCCGGCCCCCGCGTCTATCTGGCAATCGCCGAACGCTATCGCGCACTATCTTGGATTGGCGCAATCCACCCTCGATTTCAAACGCCCCACGTCGCCATTCTGCTGCAAGCCGCGTGGTCCTGCGTTCTGGTAGCAACCGGCACGTATCGCGAATTGTTCAGCCGCGTGATCTACACCGAATGGATTTTCTTCGCACTGATGACCGTGGGTCTCATGCGCGCCCGCCGCCGCGCCAGCTACAAGCCCGCGTATCGCGCCTGGGGCTACCCGGCAGTTCCAATAATCTTCATCGCCGCCTCGCTCGGAGTCGTCTTCTATCAAGTTGCGGCCGATCCATGGCGCGCGGCCGGCGGACTCTTGCTCGTTGTGTTAGGCTTGCCTCTTTACTTACTCTGGATCCGCAAAAGTGCCCATCATTGATTTTCACAACCACTACTATCCGCCCGCCTACATGGACGCTCTCCGCACCGGATCGAGCGCCGTGCGCGTCACAATTGACGCCGACGGAAACCCCTGCCTGCACTATCCCGGCGATTACAACGTCGCCGTCCCCGGCCATCGCGACATAGATTACCGCGAGCAAGTTCTGATCGACCACGGCGTCGATACTCAGGTGATCACGCTCACCACACCCGGCACGCATGTCGAGACGCCGCAAACCGCCGCGCGCCTGGCGAGCCTGGTGAACGACGCATTCGCCGAAGTAGTCGCATCCAAGAAAGGACGATTCGCTTCCCTCGCCACGCTGCCGTTGAACGACCCCACCGCATCCGTCGCCGAGTTCGATCGCGCCACAAGCCAGCTCGGATTTCGCGGCGCGATGCTGTTCAGCAACATCAACAGTATTGCGCTGAGCGATGAGCGCTTCTGGCCGCTGTATGAAGCCGTCAATGACCGCGAAGCCGTGCTGTACATCCATCCGACCAGTCCAGTGGGCGTGGAAGCGATGACCGAATATTGGCTGATGCCGCTGTGCGGATTCCTGTTCGACACCACGCTGGCCGCCGCCAAGTTGGTATTCAGCGGAGTGGTGGAGCGCTTCCCCCGCATCCGCTGGGTGCTGTGCCATCTGGGCGGCACGATTCCGTATTTAGTCGAGCGCCTGGACCGCGGATTCACGGCCTTCGAGGATTGCCGCGCAAACATCTCCAAGCCCCCCAGCGAATACCTGAAGAATTTCTACTACGACACAGTGAACTTCAATCCGCGCGCTATCGAGCTGGCAATTTCATTCGCGGGCGCCGATCACATTCTCGCGGGTAGCGACTACCCGCATCAGATCGGAAGCATCCCCCGCATGTTTGAAAGCATCCAGTCGCTGAACATCCCGGAAGCGGCCAAGACAGCCATTTTCGGAGGAAACGCCTCGCGCCTGCTCAATCTCTAAGCGGGTATTCCCTTAAGACGGATACCCTAGATCTAAGTTTTCTTACCTATGTCTATCGCGGACTTCGGAGACGATTGTTAGAACCTCGGAGGAGTTCCCATGACGTCGTTGTATGCCCGTACTGCTGTGCTGTTTCTGAGTTCCATCGCCTTAAATGCGGCCTCGCTCACCATCGGATTCGAGACGGGCCAAGGTTACAATACCGGTTCCATTAACGGCCAGAACGGCTGGTTTGTCGCCAACGCGAACTACGACCAGGGAGTCACCAGCGCGGCCGCGCATAGCGGAACGCAATCGTTCCGCTGGTCGAACACGGTGAGCGACGGAATCGTGCAGTCCATCGTGGCGCCGAATCTCGGCACGTGTTCCGGCGAGACCGGCGCCACCTGCACCGGCGGCAGCACCGCGCTCACGCCGGGATTCAATCACTTCTCGCAGGACTTCTGGTTCCGCAGCGCCAGCACCACCAGCGACGCGGGCCTGAGCGTCAATCTCAGCGTGGACGACGGCAGCGGACGCCGCATGAGCTTCTTTCGCATCATCGACGACGGCGGCAGTCTCGATACTTTCTATCTGCCCTACGACGCCAACATCCAGGATTTCCCCGCGCTGGCCGTGCAAACGGGATTGACGTGGGGCACGTGGTACCACGCTCTGGTGGACGTGACGTTGGTGAATGGATCGAACAACGACGTTGTGAAAGTGTATTTGGGCACGAGCGCCGTGCTGGGCGCGGGCGATTTGAAAGTTACCAGCACCACCTGGGAACAGTATTATCCGGACAACCAGCCGCAGGGAACGCCGATCGGCGCGAACACTTCTCTGATGCGCTTGGGCGCCAGCGCGAACGGCAACAAAGTGCAGGGCGTATATCTGGACGACCTGACTTATACTTCCAACTCCAGCGCCGCCGTCCCCGAGCCGGCCACATTCGGACTGCTCGGCATCAGTCTGATCGGCTTGGCGTTGTGGAGCAGGTTGGTAACCGGCCGCCGATCGTAAATCGGCCTTCGCCGGTTGGGATCAATGCCGGGCCCGGTCATAGCCGCCGGTTCGCAACGCGTCGTCGAATTGCCTCCGCTGTTCCTCGCGGATGCGCAATTCCTTCGTCAATTCTTCCAGCGTAACGACGCCATCATGATTCCGATCGGCGCCTTCGAGAAGCTCTAGCAGCGGCGTGGTTTCGTCATCGGTCCTCGCCGGCAACAGAATTTTGCCAGTCCGGTCCGGATCCAATCTGGAAAGAATCATCGCCGCCTGATTGGCCGCGTTGTCCGGGATGACCTCGTCCGGAGTCAGGCTGCCGTCGCGATTCCCATCGAGCTTCCTCAGCGCGGCGGGACTGTTCATGATTTCGGCCTCGGAGATCTCGCCGTCACGATCGGCATCCAGCGCCGCCAGCACTGGGTGCGCCCGCATGAATTCGAGCCGCGCGCGTCTCACGAATTGGGGGTCAAACGCCTCAGCATCCGCGCCCAATGAAAAACCGCACTCCTCCGGACTCAGCTTGCCATCATGATCCAGATCGAGTCTTCGAAGGGCGGCCGGCGCAGTGGCGATTTCCCAGCGCGAGATAACCAGGTCATGATCCGTATCGAGTGCGCCCAGCACTCGGACCACCTTGAAATAGAAAGACGCCATCGCCCGCCATGGGTCATACGGCTCGCTGCCGAATTTGACGCTCGTGGCGAGGCCGCCGTCCGCGAAAGAAGAACGATCTACTGGAACGAGGCGTGGGCCGGGACGATAAGCGCCAATCAGGAACGCCCGCCTGGGACTGCCGCCATGACCCATGGTCAAAACAACTGCAAACAGCAAGGCCGCCGAAATGAGAGCTCCGTTGACCAGGGCTGTGGGACGGGGCTTGTAAGGATCGAAGCTGCGAAAGATTGGCATCAAGCCCTCCTGGTCTGGGTTATATCAGACTTCGATATATGAGTCAAAGGGTAGCGCGCCGATTTTCAATCGGCGGCGGGTTACCAACTTGCCCCACAAACTATTTGAAGCGCTTTGGGTGGATTATTACTGCGATGGTCGTGTCCGGCAGACCGGGGCGCTCAAAGTTGAAGTGAAATTCGCCCAGGAAGCCGGGTCCGGGCTGCCAGTAGAATACTCCGTTCACTAGGGTTGAGCCGATTGGGAGCGGGCGGCGGTGGCCGTTCTGTATTAGGTGGCCGGTCACTGCGCCTAGATCTAGTTCGATGCGTTCTAGTTCTTCGATTTGGACCGCTCCCTTACGGTCGCGGCTCGTAAGCGCATCGCTGGTGGGGCGGGCCTCTTCCACTGCTACATTTCCACCGCCGACGTTGAATACGGTGAAGTAGCGGCTGCCGATTCCATCGCCGCGGCCGGCGTTGTCGTAGACTACCCATGCCAGCGTGTGGACGCCGTTTGAAAGCAGGGTGGTGTCGATGTAGTAGAATCCCACCGCGCCGTTGCTGTTGGCCAGGCCCGGGAATATGGTGGCGAGGTCGCTTCGGAATTGATTGTAGGTGGGGCGGCCTACCGGCGCGCCGTCTACTTGCACTGTGAGCGTCGACCCGTCGGTGGCGATGAAGTAGGGATTCTGGGTCAGTGCCCATCCGAAATTTATGAATGCGTTGCCCGACGCCGTGCCTCCCTGGCCGGGCGTGTCGATGGAGCCGAACGGCCTGGTGGCGTGCGCGTTGTCGACGGTAATGGTGTGGGCGCCCAGGTCCACCGCCGAGCCGGCCTTGTTGTGAGCGATCGCGTGCAATTTGTACGTGCCGTTGCCGAGGCCCGCCGAGCCTCCGTTGTTCGGCAGAAAATTAGTGAGCAGCAGATAACCCCAACCTCCGCGGTAGTTGAAGGGCGCGCCGGCGTTGCCTGCTTCGACATCCGGACGGGCGCCGGACACAAACACCGCGTCGCCAATGTAGACCAGCCCCTGCGGTTCACCGCCGATTGACTCGCGCCAAATGTCCACCTTGACGACTTCAATGTTATCGAGCGCCCAGCCGGTTACCGGAATGGCGCCGGCGATGCCCGATGTTCCGCTGGCCGGAGTGTCGAAGCTGCCCGCCGGCGACCCCGGCGTGACGGCCGCCACATTGATTTGCACCGTCAGCGATGGATTGGCCGCGCCCGGCGCGCTGACAGTGATCACGCCGCTTGGCCCGGCGCTCGCTGTCACTTGAAAAGCTCCGTTGCCCGTTCCCGATCCGGTTGAAACTGCGATGGTCGATTGATTGGAGGAAGCCGTCCACGCCAGACCTGGGCCGGTGAAGTTGATCGTTATCGTCTGCGGGCTGGTTACAAGCGATCCCGAGGTTCCAAAGTTCAGCGAGGAGCGGCTGAGAGAAAGGGTGGACGGCCCGGTGGCGCCGGATTGAGTGACCGGGGCGTTCTGGCCGCCGATGGTGAAATTTCCCGCGCGGGGCTGCGGACTGGAATTCGCGCTCGCGGACCAGTTGGCGGTCATGGCCGGTACGGCCACCGATGCCCACGGGACGTTGGATGAGGCTACCGGGGCCGAGCAGTCGCTCGGAGTTGCGGTTATCGCCAGATTTCCGGACGCGGCCGCCGGACCGATGTTAACGCTCGACGGATTGACTGCATAGGAGCACGCTGCGCCCGCCTGGGCGATTGTCACCGTCTGTCCGGCGATGGTGAGGGCGCCGTTGCGGTTCTGCGAACTGGGGTTGGCGGCAACCGACCAATTTGCAGTTGAGCCGGTAATCGAAACGGACGCCCAGTTTACGTTTGAACTGACGCCAGGCGCATTGCAGCCCGATGTCGAGGTCGCGCTGATTGCGCCGGACCCTCCGCCTGCGGCAACTATCAACGTAGTTGGATTGACGTTGTAGGTACAAGTCGTATTTTGCAGCTTGAGGATGAAGCCGTCGTATCCGCCGCCGAACGTGCTCTGGACCACGCCGGCCGTGGTTGGGAAATTCGCCGAGGACGTAACGCCCGCGACGACGGGTGAGCCGCCGTTGTCGAGACGGATGGCCAAGCCGGAATCGTCGCCCGAGCCTCCGAAATAACTGGAGAACAACAGGCCGTTTCCGGCGGAGTTCAGGTTCACCACGAAAGCGTCGTTTCCGCCGGAGGGTTGCGCATACACGGCGTTCAGCAGCGGAAAGTTTGTGGAAGAGCTAGAACCGGTCAGCCAGACAGTGCCGGAGGAATCCAATGTTAATGCCGTGGCTTGGTCGGAACCGGAACCGCCAAGATACGTGGAGAAGACAACGGCCGTGGCCGACGAGTTGAGCTTGGTCACAAATGCGTCGTAGGAAGCTGCGAGCGCTATCTGGAACGCGCCGGCGGAAACCGGGAAATCCACCGAAGCGGTTGCGCCCGCGAGATAGACGTTCTGCGAGGAATCGATTGCGATTGCGTTTCCGAGCTCGTTGCTCGCTCCGCCCAAATATGTGGAGAACGCGATTGCGGAGCCGGCGGCGTTGAGCTTGGTGACAAAGGCGTCCGAGCCGCCCGCGTTGCTGGATTGAACGACACCGGCGGAGACTGGGAAGTTGGATGAGTCGGTTTGACCGGCAATGTACGCATTGCCGTTCGTGTCGATTGCGATGGACGACGCAGTGTCGTTGCCCGAGCCGCCGATGAACGTGGAGTACAGCAGAGCGGAACCGGTGGCCTTCACTTTTGTGACGAACGCGTCGAAGAAGCCGCCCGCATAGGCGCTCTGAAAAGCGCCCGCAACTATGGGGAAGCCGACCGACGATGTGTATCCGGCAACGTACGCGTTCCCCGACGTGTCCACCGCGATGGCAGTGACGAAATCCCGGCCCGGCGCCCCGAGATAGGTTGAATAAACCAGGGCGCCGGATGCGCTAAGTTTCAAAACGAAGCCATCTTCCAATCCGCTGGATTGGGTCTGGTAGGCGCCCGCAGTCACCGGGAAATCGGTGGAACTGGTATAGCCTGCAACATATGCGTTGCCCGCGGCGTCGACCGCGATGGCCCCGGGACAATCCGTTTGTGCGCCGCCCAGCACGGTGCTGTAGATAAGGTGGTTGCCGGTGGGATCCAGTTTGGCTATGAAGATGTCGCGATTTCCCGCCGTTCCGCCGGCGCGCAGCGGAAAATTGGTGGATGCCGTTTGTCCGGCTAAAAAGATGTTGCCGGCGCTGTCCAGGGTCATGGCGTAGACTTGATCGAAATCGGCGCCGCCCAGGAAGGTTGCGAACGTCACCGTGGGATCGATGATCAGCGAGCGGGCTTCGTCGTAGTGCGCCAATTCGAAAATTACTTCGTTGTTTGCCGTGAGTTTGTAGCTGGCGGAAATCGCGTGTCTCACGCCGCCCACTTGCTGGTATGCGTTGGGCCGGTGCTGCTTGACCGTACCGATCAAGAGGTCGCCGGATTCGTCTAGGCGTAGTTTTTGCGCGCCGGGAAACGACAGACGGATGTCCCCGGGCCGCGCGCCTGGTGCGATTTTGAAGTCGTATTCGAACAATGCGTTCGGGCTTCCGTAGTAGACGACGTCGATGCCGGGGTAAACGGACTGGAATCCGATTTTTGAAAATAGCGGGGTGTTGGTGCGCCACTGGGCGGGGTCGCTGCCCAGGAAGATGTTGTGGACGGCTGTTATGGGTTCCCTACGGGACGCTGGCGCGTGGCGATTGGCGTTGAGTAACACCATGCTGAGGCTGCCGGCTTTGGGAGCCAGCCATTGGAGACGGAAACCGGCGGGCGAGAAGGATACTGAGGAATTTTGGCGATGCAGGATGCCATTGGTGGAGATTGCGGGCGGGGCGGCGTGGGCTGCTGAGATTAGCAGGGCGGCGAGTGTATAGATTGTGCGCAATTACTGAGGTAGTGTGTTTGGCGGGCGGAAATTCTTGCGGGAAAAAGGAACCGAGCCGGTGGCCGGCGAGAGCATGGGACGAGACTCAATCGCCGGCGCGGCTCGGGCGGTGGTCACCGGTAGGCCGGATACCAGTGCCAGTAACCGTAGCGATCGTAGTAGCCGCGGCGGGCGTCGCGATATCGATCGCGATCGAAACGACGCTCCCGCCGTTCCCGCTCACGGAACTCCTCTCGCTCATGGCGCTCGTGCCGGAGCCGCTCGCGCCACTCCTCGCCACGCCGGTCGCGGTCGCGCGCGGCAGCTACCTGCGGTTGTACCAACGCAAGCGCAGACCCCAGCACCAATGCGGATACCGCTAAAGATCTAAACATCGCTGCCTCCGCTTATATGGACGGGGCCGGGCGCGCGGAAGAATTCAACACTAAGCGGATTTAATGGCGGTGAGGTTTTTCAGGCCTTCGAAATCCAATGGCAGTAACGCACGGGCGAATGGTCGGCCAGTGGCGCGGGGAGGGAGATACCCTGCTTCCAGATCCCTTTCAAGAAATCACGCAGATCGGTTAGCTTAACCTCCGGCATCGACGGATGCTTCGAGTGCTGCGCGATTCCACCGTTCGGATAAATCACAAATATAGCGCAGTTCGGATGCTCATATCCCGCCATCCATATTGGAAGCGGAATATGCGTGACCACGTCTTGGTTGTCAATGAAGTAGTACACCGGGCGAGTTTTCGCCAGGTTCCCCAAGCTCTCGCAGAAGGCCTGGTTGCCAACGCGCGGGCATCCAAAGGTGTAGAGAGAAGAGTGTTGGTCCTCGAGTTCGAGGAAGGCCAGCACCGCCATTGCGGCGCCCAGACTGTGCCCCGTGATGCAGATTTCCTGCACCGGGTGATCGGCGCGATAGGCGGCGACCAGTTGCTTTACGCGAGGCCAGATCGATCTCAAATATCTTTGAAATCCCCGGTGAACCCTGCCCGCCGGTTTGCCGCCCGCCTGTTCGTCAACCAGGGCAACATCACCGTCCGCTTGTACGTCGTGTTCATTGTACCGCTCGGTTCCACGAAATGCGAGAATCGCAAATTTGCCGTTGCCGGCGAAAAATCCTCGACCGGTTGAGGCGTTGTCAACGAAACAATCGCCAATGGTCTCTCTGGTTGTGAAATGTGGGCCGAGAATCCCATTGAGGTCGGCCTCGGTCATCCGGGTTCTTTTATAGCGTGCATAAGCCAGCATGGCCGCGTCGGCAGCCCAAGAGGCGTTGGGGAAGCGAAAAGCAGGACCGCTCTGGAAGGCAGGGCCCTCGAAGTAAACATAGTCGCCCTTGGCCGGCGGGTAGTACAAATTATCGGGCGTGGGCTGGAGACACGCAAAATTCTTTAGCATCTCGTTTTACTTGGCGATCCCTACTTGGCCTAACAACCAGGCATATTCGAACGCCAGTTCTTTCAACCTGTCGTAACGGCCGGAGGAGCCGCCGTGGCCTGCGCCCATGTTGATTTTCAGCAGCAGCGGATTGCTGTCCGTCTTGAGCGTGCGCATGCGCGCGACGTACTTGGCCGGCTCCCAATACATCACCTGGCTGTCGTTCAAGCTGGTGGTGACCAGCATCGCCGGGTAGGCGCGCTTTTCCAGATTGTCGTAAGGGCTGTAGGTCTTCATGTAGTCGTACGCCGCTTTGTCGTTGGGATTTCCCCATTCCAGATATTCGCCAACGGTGAGAGGAAGGGTCGCATCCATCATGGTGTTCATGACGTCGACGAAGGGGACGCCCGCATGCACGGCGCGGAAAAGGTCCGGCCGCAGATTCACTACGGCGCCCATCAGCAAACCGCCGGCGCTGGCGCCCTGAATCACCAGATGATCTTTGGAGGTCCACTTTTCCTTGATCAGGTAGTCGGCGCAATCCACGAAATCGAAGAAGGTGTTTTTCTTCTTCATGAGCATGCCGTCGTCATGCCAGGCTTCGCCCATTTCGTCGCCGCCGCGAATGTGGGCGATGACGTAAACCATGCCGCGGTCCAGCAGACTGAGACGCGCGCTGGCGAAGGTGGCGGAAGTGCCGATGCCATAGGAGCCGTAAGCGTAGAGGAACAGCGGGGCTGCGCCATCGCGATGGAACCCTTTTTTGTACACGATGGAGAGCGGGACCTTCACGCCGTCGCGGGCGGTGGCCCATTGGCGCTCGGAAACATACTGCGTGGGATCGTAGCCGCCCAGCACTTCCTGCCGCTTCAGCAGCGTGGATTGGTGCGTCTCCATGTCGTAATCGAACACGCTCTGGGGCGTGATCATGCTGGTGTAGGCGTAGCGGTAAATGTGCGTGTCGTACTCCGGATTGCCGGCTCCGGAAGCGGCGTACACGGGCTCGGGGAAGCTCATGCTTTCCCATTTGGCGGTCCGGAAATCGAGCATGCGAATTTTATTCACCGCTTTGGATTTTTCGAGCACCACTGCGAAATTCTTGAAGAGATCGATGCCCTCCATCAAAACGTCGGGCTGGTGGGCGATGAATACTTTCCAGTTTTTCGGACTGGGATCGGATTCCGGGGCGATCAGGATTTGGAAGTTCTTGGCGTTTTTGTTGGAGCGGATGTAGAACAGTCCCTCGCGATGATCCACGTTGTAGCGATGCTTTTTCTCGCGCGGCAAAAACACCTGCAACGCGCCCTGCGGCTGATCCGAGCGCAGGTAGCGCACTTCCGTCGTGTCGGTGCTGTCGATGTTCAGGAACATGAACTTCTTGTCGCGCGTGCGGGAGGCGCGAATGGTGTAGAGCTCGTCTTTCTCTTCGTAGATCGGCTCGAGTTTCGGATCGCCGAGAGTGTGGCGCCACAGATGATCTGATCGCTTGGTGACGGCGTCTTCGGTGGTGAGGAAAATCGTTTTGTTGTCGGCGGCCCATTGCAGAGAGGTGACGCGCTCGGCGGTGTCGGGCAGGGTTTCACCGGTGCGCAGATCTTTCACGTGCAGAGAGTATTGCCGGAAGCCGGTGACGTCGGTGGAATAAGCCAGAAGATTTGCGTCGTCGCTGATCTGGAATCCGCCGAGGCCGAGATAGGTGTGGCCTTTCGCGAGCTCGTTGCCGTCCAGCAAAATTTCTTCGGGCGCCTGCATGTTGCCTTTTCGGCGGCATTGCACGGGATATTGCTTGCCCTCTTCGGTGCGCGAGTAGTAAAAATATTCGCCGCGGCGGCTGGGGACGGAGAGATCGGTCTGCTTGATGCGGCCGAGCATTTCCTTGTAGAGTGATTCTTCGAAGGGTTTCAGGTCCTTGGTCAGGGCGTCGGTGTAGACGTTTTCGGCCTTGAGATAATCGATGACTTCCGGGTTCGATTTTTCGCGGAGCCAATAATAGTTGTCGATGACGGTTGCGCCGTGGCGCACTTCGCGATGTTCGACGCGCTTGGCGACAGGGGGAGTGACGTTGGTTTCGGCTTGACTGATCAAGGGGAGACTCAAGACGATAAGTCCGGCGAGCGCGGGGCGAGTGTATGGCATGGGGTCCTCACTTTCTGCAAATTATATTATGGCCTGTGGGTGTTCCGTTGTGGGATTGACAAAATCTGCCTCTGCATTGATCGACGAGAAGATCAAGGAATTTGGGGACTGGCGCGGGAAGACGCTCGCGAAAGTGCGCGAAATCATACGCCAGGCGGACCCCGAGATCGTCGAAGAGTGGAAGTGGAGGGGGACTCCCGTCTGGTCGCACGGCGGCATCGTCTGCACGGGAGAGACGTACAAGAACGCCGTCAAGATGACATTTGCCAAGGGAGCTGCGTTGAAGGATCCTTCAGGTCTGTTCAACTCCAGCCTCGGCGGGAATGTCAGGCGCGCCATCGACATCCACGAAGGCGACAAGGTCGATGAGCCGGCCCTGAAGGATCTCATCCGTGCGGCGGTGGCGCTCAATCTCATGCGCAAGAGCAAGCCGAAGCCCCGGCGAGCGAGCGGCAAGCGGGCGGGGTAGAGAAGGAGTAAAAAATCAAGAACACAAAGGAACACGAGGAACACAAGGAACACCAGAAACAGGTGAGGTATCCAGCGACTTCCTCCGTTCCTCGAAATCATTCCACTGGCCCGAACTGGTCCGGTGTTCCTCGTGTTCCTTGTGTTCCTCGTTTTCGGCTTGCCTTAGTCCGCATCCGTTCGTAGCGCAGCCCCACCGATCCATTCGAGTATGACTTGCATTCTGTCAGCCTGAAGTCGCGCTGCGGGAACTTGCCGGGGAAGCCGGGGATGCCATCGCCTAACAGCACGGAAGCAACGCCGATGTAGAGTTCGTCTACCAAATCCTCCTGTAGGAAACTGCGGCATAATTCGCCCCCGCCTCCCAGATAGATGTCCTTCCCCGGGCGGCGTTTTAGCTTTCTCACGAAGGCTGTCAGAGATCCGCTCACCACCTCGAATCCTTCGCGTTTACCCGGCTTCCAGCGCCGCGAGATTACGTAGTTGGCGATGCCCGGCATCTCCGGTATTTCGCCGCTCTTGCGCAATTTCGCCGTCACAGCGGCCGTCTTGCGGCCCATGATGGTAGTGTCGATCTTGGCGAAGAAGTCCGCCATCAACGCTTCCCCTTCCTTGTCCAAGACCAGAAAATCCATGTCGCCATTCCGCCGCGCGATATAGCCGTCAAGGCTGATTCCGAATCCAAGGATGACTTTTCGGGACATGCCGCAATTCTAAATGGACACTCGCTCACGATCAATAGAAAATGAACAGCGTGACAGGCTAAGCCGGAAGTTTGGGACTCCCGATCAGGCGAACATGGACCATGAGATGATATTTTGATCCGTGTGGACGAAGCTCAGCGCCTATCCCGAGTGGTTGTAAACTCGCTCGACCAAATCCAGGATGCCCGGGGCCTCGCGCGCGGCGCTTATCGAAGCCGGACGCAGTTTTATCGGGTGTTTCGGGCAATGGTCGAGGAGACCCCGGTGGCCATGCGCCGGCGGCTGCTGTTGGAACGGGCGGCGTGGCATCTGTCACGCACGCAACTCCCGGTAACGGAAATCGGCCTCATGGCAAATTACGGATCGCTCGAAGCGTTCACCAGGGCTTTCCGCAAGGCGTTCGGCGTTTCACCCAGCCTATATCGCCGTATGGGGGCGACATACACCCACCTGCACGCGGCGAACGGAATTCATCACCATTCCGGCAAGAATGGCATAAAAGGAGTTGGTCAATCCATGGACCTTTTCGATATTTTCTCCGGCCAGGAGTCGTGGCATACCCGGCGTCTTCTCCATCTGGCGGCGACGCTTACCGATGAACAACTGGACCGTCCTCTGAAGAACCAGGTGACGGTCTGTCCCTGGGATAGCCCGGACCAGAGTCTGCGCCAGATTCTGGAACGGATGGTGCAGACCAAAGAGGTTTGGGCGGCCGCGCTTACGGGTGGACCCATGCCGCTTATGGACGATGCCGCGCCGGCGGATCGGACCCCTTCCGCCCTGCTGGCCCGTATCGAAAGCGCGGATGCCAAGTTCCAGGGAATACTTACGGATGTACGCAATCGAGATGCTTGGCAAGACACGTTTGTCGATGCGCTATGCGAACCGCCGGAAGCATTTACGTTTGGCGGCATGTTCGCGCACGTGATTACGTTCAATGCTTACAGGAGGATGCTCGCAATCGAAGCGCTCCGCTGTCTGGGCGTGAGGGTTGAGGGTTTCGGCTGTCCCATGGAGTACGTCGAAAGTCTTGTAACACCTGTATAGAGTGATGTTGCAATGGCGCTAACGCCCGTGGTCGCGGGAGTCGCGGATCATAATGGCTGGGCGATTTTCGTCAGCGTAAGCGCCAATGACGGCTCACCCGAGGTAGTCGATCGCCGCCGTGTGGAACTGATTGAGCCGGGGTTGCCGAAGCAGCCATA
Source organism: Bryobacteraceae bacterium (assembly GCA_036521635.1). Classification (GTDB taxonomy): domain Bacteria; phylum Acidobacteriota; class Terriglobia; order Bryobacterales; family Bryobacteraceae; genus Palsa-89. The sequence goes on from DATDHK010000032.1 coordinate 15,403, forward strand.
TGAACACGAGACGGCCGGCATGAACGCGGCCGAAGCCGAGAGATTGGTCGAGGAAGTCCGGGAATCCGCCGTACATTGCGCGGAGCGGGCATTGTCGCGGTTACGATCGAGCCTCGCGTCCAAGCCGGCAGCGGGGCGGGAGACCGTCTCGATTGCGCTGCGGGCAGCCCCGCTTCCCCAGCTTCCCGGCTCGGTTGCGGAAGCCCGCGCCTCGTGGCATATCCGGGTGCGAGCGGACGCGATGTTGTATCACGACGCACTGTGCACGGCCGCTGCCTCGCTCGGAATCAAAGTGGCGGCGTTCCCGCGGGGAGAGGAGCGGCGGCAGGCCGCCGCCGCCATGGCAACCACGGCTGAACGCCTCGACCTGTTCTTAAGTGGACTCCGAACAAGTCTCGGTCCGCCGTGGCGGCAGGATCACCAGGCTGCCGCGGCCCGAGCCATCGCGACGTCGGGCCGATACACAACACTCCGGCTGCGCAAGACCTGAAGCCAAAGAAACGCGCTTGCTGTTCGGAAGGCGCAAAGCCGAACGCGGCGAACGCAACGTCTTATGTGGACGACACTAACGGAATAAGTATTACTCCAAGAGCCAATCGGAGATATTGACATAGAATAAAACATCCCCAATACTGAATGTTCAATCCCGGCTCTGCAATAAGAGCCAAACCGTAACCGGAACGCGCCGGTGTTACCAGCACCGAACGCGTCCCTAACCAAAGTCGCCTAAGAGGCAGGCAAAGATGGCTACCACTAAACCTACCCGCTCTCCGCGGAGAGCGCAACACTCCAGTCGTCCACGTAAACGGCGCCGGCTCACGAAACCCGTCGACAGGCTGCCCGTCTACGAAAATCTTTTCGCCTTGAATCGGGACTTCGAACAAGTTCTCATCTCTCTCGCACGGCTGCAAGAGCTCGGCGCGTTCCGCGATTTCGGACACATTATCAACGTCGCCGTCAAGAGGGCGCGAGCCGCGATCAACCAGGACATAGCCGCGTTCCTGCAGGAACGGGAAGCGGATGCCGGCGCCTGGTGGGACCGCTTGCACGCCCACTGGGAGAAGAGGATGAGAGGCCCCAACGACGTGCTGCTCGAAGCCAGGCAGTTGCTGGAGAAGCGGCGGAAGGCGGCCGCAAAGAAACGGCGGCAAAAGCGGCGCGGGGCTGCATCGGAGGGCGTATGAACGGGACGTCCATCTGCGAACCGGCGCCTGTCCGAAATCCGGCGGGCGGCGAGCCGTCCGCCGAGCAGGATACGCTCGAAGCCGAGGACGAATTCGAAAGAGCCCGTCGATGACTGCTTCGAAGATACTTGTATCCAAACCGGCCGCCGGCGCTGCCAAGAAACGGGTAGTGGCTGAAAAGTGCCAGTGCGGATTGGGTATCATGCGGGCATGAAGGCGCCAGTCGCCCTCAGAGCGCTTCTTCTATTTTTGACCGCTGCCAATCTGTTTGGGCAGGCTCAACGCTCCGAAGAGGAACGCGAAGCTGACCTGAAGAAACGTGTCGTTGCTGCGTTGCAAGTACCCCCTGGCTCAACCGTGGCGGACGTGGGATGCGGAGACGGCTTCCACACCATTCCCTTGGCCCGTTTTCTCGGACCATCCGGCAAGGTGTACGCGGAAGATATCGACGATAAGGCGCTCTACAAGCTCAAGCAAAATCTGATCAAAGAGCGCCTCGAAAATGTTGACGTCGAAAAAGGATTGGCAGATGATCCTAAGTTATCCAGTGATAGCCTTGATGCCGCTCTGATCGTAAATGCGTACCGCGAGATGCCTGCGCACGAAGCTATGCTTCGGCATATCCGCACTGCGCTAAAGCAAAACGGGTATCTAGTTCTGATGGAACGTATCACGGATCAATTTGAGCCGCTTTCACGTGAAGAACAAGTCAAGGTACACTATCTGGGCACAAAATTTGCAAAGCATGAATTGGAAGCCCCCTCAGTCTATTTTTAACCGTGCATGATTAATCGTGATAGATTCGCCCAAAAACCAATTTTTAAGCTTGACAGCATTAAATTGGTGAATCATACTCTCTCGTGCAAGTATTTAGCCAGTGACCTATCATTGCACCGAGCTGGGCAAGTGGTGCGCACCACTTTAGAGCGTATGGCGTTAAAGGCGCCGGCTTGGCGAAGCACGTTAGAGCCAGCTTAAAGGAAGGAGTCCGCATGTATTATAACGTCCATGGAGAAAAGGTCTCCCGAGCGCGCTGGAAGGGAATGCTCAACGCGTTAAAGAATAGGCAAGAGATCATCGCCGCGGGGTTCAGCAGGCGCGATCTCTTCAAGATGGGACTACTGACGCGGGCCGGCATGCTGGCTCCCATCGCCGGGCTGAGCGCCCAGGTCGCACCCAACTCGTCCGGCTGTTATCGCGATTGCGGAAGCCAGTGCGCCAGTCCGGCGACCACCCCGTTCGTGATGCCGCTTCCCATCATGCCCGTGAAGCAACCGGTGGCATCGCTGAATCCTGCGCCTACGTTGGCTCCGAACACCGGCGCCGGAGAGGGACGTACCAGAAATCACCAGGCCTTTCTCACCAAGCCCCCGCAAGTCTTCTATCAAGTCACACAGCAGCCCGGCTTGGCGAACATGTCTCCCCAGCTCCCGCTGCAACCCATCTGGGGGTTCGACGGCATCAGTCCGGGTCCCACCTATCATCAGACATACGGACAGCCCATCCTGGTGCGCAACGTCAACAACCTGCCGGCGAACAACGGCGGCTTCGGCATCAACTCGGTGAGCACCCACCTGCACAACAATCACACACCGTCGGAGAGCGACGGCTTCCCGTGCGACTTTTTTGCGCAGAATCAATTCTACGACCAGCACTATCCCGGAGTTCTGGCGGGGTTCGCGTCGGATCATCAGCCCAACGGCGATATCAACGAATCGCTCAGCACACTGTGGTACCACGACCATCGCGTGGACTTCACCGCGCAAAATACCTACAAAGGGCTGGCCGGATTTTTCCTGCTGTTCAATCAGTTCGACACCGGCAACGAGACTACCGGGTTCCATCTCCCCAGCGGCGAATTCGATATTCCCATGTTGTTCGCCGACCGCTGCTTCGACCCCACCAGCCATCTGTTGACGTTCGATCTGTTCAACCTGGATGGCATCCTGGGCGACAAATTCCTGGTGAACGGCGTGATTCAGCCCGTGCTGCACGTTCATCCGCGCCGATATCGTTTCCGTTGGCTCGACAGCGGCCCCTCCCGCTTCTATCAGATTTACTTGACGGACTTGGGCAACCTGAACGCCGTGAATCAGTTTTGGCAGATCTCGAATGACGGGAACCTGCTGCCTACACCGGTCCAGGTGGCGGCTATCGCGATGGGCGTAGCCGAGCGCTCGGATGTCATTATCGACTTCGCCCAGTTTGCCGGGAAGACGATTTACCTGGAGAACCGGCTGGAGCAAACTAACGGGCGGGGACCCACCGGCAATGTGCTAAACGCCGGCCAGGGCAACTTGCTGTTGCAGATCGTAGTGGACCTGCCGCAGGTTGCCGACAACAGCGTTAACCCGGCCACGCACCCGACTTTCTATGCCCTGCCAGCTACTACCGCTACGCCGCGGGTCACCCGCAATTTCGACTTCGACGTTACGCGAGACGGCCAGTGGACCGTCAACGGCAGATTCATGGATTGCAATACCATCCGCTTCACGGTGCAGCAGAATACCGTCGAGAAGTGGGTCTTAACCAACAACGGATTCGGCCGCCCCGATTGGACGCATCCGATCCATATACACTTCGAGGAATTTCAAATTGTGTCACAAGGAGGCGGCGGTCGATCTGACTTCGGCGGCGGAGGTGGCGGCGGGTTGCTGGATTCCGCGGTGCCGGCATCCCGGAAGGATGTCGTAAGAGTCCGGCCGCGAGGCTCGGAGACGCTCTTCTTCCGCTTCCGCGATTTCCTGGGACGGTATCCGATGCATTGCCACAACGTGGTGCACGAAGATCACGCCATGATGTTGCGGTGGGAGATCGCAACCGTCGGCGATACAAACCAGAACCCGTAAAGGCAGAGCCGGAAAGGAGCAAAATAATGGCAAAGATGACCAGAAGAAACTGGTTGGAAGCTTCCGCGATCGTGCCCGCCGCCGGGGTTCTGTTGGCGCGCGGTTCCAAATCGACCAATGCGGTCGTAGTGGATCCAACCATGCAAGCGGCGCGCGACCGGATTAGAGCGCGCTATTTCCCGGACGTCGTATTGACTACGCACCAGGGCAAGAAAGTCCGTCTGTACGAAGATCTGATCAAGGACAAGATCGTGGTGGTCGGTTTGATGTACGCCCAGTGTACAGGGGTTTGCCCGATCATCACATCCAATCTCGTGAAGGTTCAAAGGCTCCTGGGCGACCGCGTGGGGCGCGACATATTCTTCTACTCGTTGACCGTGCAACCCGAGCACGACTCACCCAAGGTGCTCAAACAATACGCGAAGATGCACGGCGTGGGTCCGGGCTGGTATTTCCTGACCGGCAAGCCCGACGAAGTGGACCTGGTGCGCCGCAAGCTCGGCTTCGTGGATCCCAATCCCGAGGTGGACAAAGACAAGACCCGGCACAGCGGCAACGTCCGTTACGGCAACGAGCCGCGTTGCTTGTGGGCCATGTTTCAAGGCCAAGCGAAACCGGAGTGGATGGCTGAATCCATC
>DATDHK010000033.1:0-3236 GCA_036521635.1 Bryobacteraceae bacterium
GTCGAACTGCACGGTAATACCACCTACGCCCGCTGCATCGGCTGCGGAAAGGCTTACGATCTACCGTGGGTCAAGCAACGCTTCGATGCGACGGGCGAGGCGCCCGACTGTACTGTCTGCGATGAACCGGTTAAGACCGCGACGATTTCGTTTGGACAGGCGATGCCGGAAGACGAGATGCGCCGCGCCGCTGAGCTTGCGCAGCATTGCGATTTGTTCATTGCAATCGGGTCGTCACTGGTGGTTTGGCCGGCCGCGGGCTTTCCGCTGATGGCGAAGAACTGCGGCGCCAGACTGGTAATCATCAACAACGAGCCGACCGAACAGGATGATATTGCCGATCTCGTCATTCGCCACGACATCGGCGAGACGCTTGGGCCATTCGTGGGCAATTGATGCCCAATTGATTCGCGGCTGCGCAAGACTGTTCATAGCTTCCGACAATTATGTTTTTTTTCTATGCGATGCGAGCGGGAGTGTTATCTTTGAATTGAGAGATTCGCGTGGCGGCATCATGAATTGGCATCGATGGGCGCGTGTTACGTGTGGGGTCCGGGGTCATGGGGTCGGACGGTTTTGAGTCCAAAAAGCTTGGAGGCCCCCCGTCAGGCGGGGTGGGAACCAACAGGCTGGGGCCGAGCGAATTTTCGGGTGGCGCGGAGCGTGACCCGGCGATCGATGCGCTTTCGGGCCTAGGCGATAGCGCCGCCAATCTTGTCGAGATCAGCGGCGTCATCAAATGGTTCGATGCATCAAAGGGCTACGGCTTCATCGTTCCTGACAATGGCACGCCGGATGTGCTTCTGCACGTTACCGTGCTCAGGCGCGATGGCTATCAAACCGCTTACGAAGGCGCACGCTTGGTGTGTGAGTGCGTGCAGCGGGCCAAGGGCTATCAAGCCTTCCGAATTCTTTCGATGGACGAGTCGACGGCGATCCATCCGGCGCAAATGCTGCCGGCGCGCACCCATGTCAGCGTGACGCCGACCAGCGGGCTGGAGCGGGCGCAGGTCAAGTGGTTCAATCGTCTGCGCGGATTCGGCTTCCTCACCTGCGGCGAGGGAACTCCCGACATCTTCGTCCACATGGAAACATTGCGCCGCTTCGGAATGACCGAGCTGCGCCCCGGCCAGTACGTGCTGGTGCGGTTCGGGCCCGGCTCCAAGGGGATGATGGCCGCCGAGATTCAGCCGGAGACCGGCTCGCCGGGACTGTCGTCGCATTAATCGCGCCGGCTTTTTCAGATCGCCGAACGGAAATCGCCGGCAACGCGCCGAAAATGCATTGAAATTGCATTGTTGTGCGTTGCCGAAGGTCTGGCATTTGCCACGATCGTTGGGATAGGGTCCCGCGCAGGCGAAATTCCGCACGGTGAGCGTATTCCCATGAGTTTTGTTCGAGATATTTGTCGGTACCGCGTCCGCGCGTGGCTTTGGATGTCTGTTGTTGCGGTCGTCGCGCTTTGCGCGCTGTCAGGTTTCGGCGCGCAGGCGGCGAGCTTCCAGCCGCTCGAGATCGTCACCAAATCCGGCGTGCAGGTGTTCTCGGTCGAGATGGCGACCACCGAAGAAGAAAAGACCACCGGCCTGATGTACCGGAAGGAATTGCCGGACGGGAAGGGGATGCTGTTCGACTTCTCGCCGGAGCAGCAGGTGTCGATGTGGATGAAAAACACCTTCATCTCGCTCGACATGATCTTCATCCGGGCCGACGGCCGGATCCTGCGGATTGCCGAGAATACCGAGCCGCAATCCACCAGGATCATCCCATCGGGCGGGCTTGCAAAAGGCGTGCTGGAGGTGATCGCCGGCACGGCGAAAAAATATGGCATCGCCCCCGGAGATCGCGTGGGGCATCCTCTGTTCAACGGCCATTGAGGCGGCCGGAAGCCGCCTTGCTGGCCGCGCTTTAAGCGTGTATCGACGTCGTTTCCCAATAATCGGGGTATAGCGCAGCCTGGTAGCGCGGCAGTTTTGGGTACTGCAGGTCGTTGGTTCGAATCCAGCTGCCCCGACCAAATTCATCAGCGCGAAATGACGGTGCCTACCGCTATCCCTCGAACTCAAAGGGCAGCGAAGGCTGCACTTCCAGCCAGTCGATCACCTCGAAAACCATTCCGCGCTGCGACATCTCCGCTTCGAGATCGGTGGCGTGCGTCTTCCACTCCGGAGTTTCCCGAACGCGAAACCGGGTTTCCTTGCCGAGTTCGCTCAGCGCATCGTCGGCCGCAAGTGCGCCGCGGACACTCTGATACATCATGGTGAGGCTGTCGTTCGTGAATGCCTGATAGTTCATCGGGTCCCCGACGCCACGGACAAGCCGCCGCTGGGATCAATCAGCGGCGACCCCTAACCAGGTACCCTCCGACCACCGGAAGGTCACGGGGATGCTGAATAGAGTGGTTAACCTTGGGTCAAGGCGCTGGCATTTTCAAGGCTCGATGAAGGCGGCGCGCAGCTCGCGCGCGCGATCATGTTGACGAGCACGGATTTTACTTCTTCCCATTGCATGTGCACGCCGGATCCGCAGATCCGAAAGCGCACGGCAGAGGCTGCGAGGTCTGCGAGCGTTCCGATCGTCGATCCCCGGCATTTGCGGAATGGCGGATGGCTGATACTGCGGAAGAGCTGTTTGTCGCGTTTGATTCTGCGGGCTCCGGAGAGTTCGGCCGAAAATTTGTGAGTATGGTTTTACCGGGCCATTGACACGTTGCGACGAATATCACCACATGTAGATGTCACGGTTCCACTGGATCGCAAGATTTGGTGGCTAAGAGGGAAGCCGGTGTATCGCGCGTTGGCGCGGGATTCCGGCGCTGCCCCCGCAACTGTAAGCAGCGAGTTGCTCCAGATTTTAAGTCACTGATGCGGGTTCGCATTGGGAAGACTCAGGAGCAATCACGACCTGCGAGCCAGGAGACCTGCCGCGACACCAAAAACGTCCACGGGCGGGGTGTCCGGCGGTCGCTCGCATGGTCGTGCCGGCGTTTGCCGTCGGCGCATCCTGCAGCGTCCTCTCGGCCTCAGCCCCCAAGAATTGCAACACGCATCACACGGGGTCTGCCGATGTCACTGTCTCTCGATCGCGAAGCCGCCAAAGCCGTTCCTTTCATTCAGGTGCGTCCAGAATCTCTGGCTACGGCTGCGACCGAACCGCCGTTTCAGGTGATCCGGCGCAACGGCACGGTGTCTCCGTTCGATTCCGGCAAGATATCGGTGGCGATGACCAAGGCATTC
>DATDHK010000034.1:0-17498 GCA_036521635.1 Bryobacteraceae bacterium
GATATCCGAAAACACGTTGTTTTGTGCCCGGACGTCCTTGTAGTTCATGTAGGACATCGGGAACATGCTGTACGACGCCAGTGCGTTTCTGCGATCCGTGGTATACAAATTGACCAGTTGAGCGGGATCCCGCACCGCGCCGGAGCGTCCGAAGACCGCGTCTACGAGAGTAAAAATAGCGGTGTTTGCGCCGATTCCGAGCGCCAGCGTCACTACCGCTACCGCTGTGAAACCCGGGGCGCGTATTAATTTTCGCAGCCCGATCCCGATGTCTCCCAGCGCCAACCCCGACACCTCCGAAGGTACATTTTCAATTGCCGCGAATGGCGACGACTTCCAGATACTCGGCCTGCACTAACGTACGGTCATTTCCAGCTTCGTTGTGGGATTCCCACAGGGCTTCCAGGCCGCGCCGGTACGCGTCCTGGGAATTTGCGTCAAGCCGGGAAAAGATGGCGATGGTCGGACCGAAGTAGCGGCGGAACAGATCCACCACCTGAACCGGCCCAAACGGAAACTCTAGTGGGAAATTGCGGAGCTGCATGCGCAGGGACGTGGTCCGGTTTCCGAGACGCTGGCGCACGGTGTCCTCTTCGCCCCACAACACGGGGGAGACCGCGCCGGCTTTGGACGGCATATATCGTCCGCCGAGGTCGAACACTCGGCCAAAAAAACCTCGGGAAGTCCAGTTGGCCATCAGCACGGTACCGCCCGGCCGGCATACGCGCGTCATCTCCGCGGCCACCCGCTCGGCATTCGGGGCGAACATGGCCCCGAATAATCCCATAATCACGTCGAATTTGCCGTCCGCGTAGGGTAGAGCTTCGGCATTGGACTCTTCGAAAGAAATATCGAGTCCCTCGATCCGCGCGCGATTTCGTGCCTGCTCAAGAAGGTTCGGCGCGATATCGATACCGGTTACAACCGCGCCGCGGCGCGCCGCCGGGATCGAGAGATTACCGGTGCCGCAAGCGATGTCAAGAACCCGGGCCGCAGGTGGAATCGGCAAAGTGGCCACTAATTCCTCGGCCGCCCGTGCGCCGTACTGTGCCACCCGGCCAAAATCGCCGGCCATCCACATGGCGCGCTCCCGCTCTTCGACATTCTTTCCGCTGGGCGGCATAGTTCAATCTAACGCTCTTATTGTAGATCGAATTTCCTTCACCACCTCGGTGTTCCTCGTGTTCCTCGTATTCCTTGTGTTCTATATTTTCTGTTATCATCCGTAACAACTCGCGCGGCCACATGATTTCTCTAAGCAACGCCGAAACATTCCTTAGTAAGTTCGGCCTCTCGCTGGATCGAATAACCGCATCTGTCGGCGAGATCAGCCCGTGGGAAACCGTCCTTTTTGGCGGGTCGATTCCGGAAGGGCTGGCCAATTCGCAGTCGGACATCGACCTGTTGCTGCTCGGCGATACCGAGCTCATTGAACCCGGCGCTTCCATTCCGCCCATCCATGCCGGCGATTTCAGGATCGGATTTCAGCCGAACCTGGGACCATTGAGGCTGCAAGTGGAAACGGTTCCCATCGGGCATCTCGAGGTGTTGGCCAGGCAGATGGCCGAGGCGGCCAACAGTTTTATCGATCCGGAGCGGGCCAAGCGCGTCCTGGCTTTGGGCGAGCTCGACCTTCGCCTGCTGCACCGCGTGTGCGCCGGAATCCCGATAAAGAATCCCGCGCTGGCGGAGAGCTGGCGCGCCCGCCTCCGTTGCGGTTTCCTGCCGAGCTACATGCTGGCGTCGATGATCGCGCAGCAATCCAACCTGCTGGAAGACGCTGCCGGCGAGGCGGGCGAGGGACGACGCGAATCCTCGCTGTGGATGCTCAAGCATGCCCTGACCTACGGTGCGGGCGCGCTGCTTGCTTCCGTCGAGGAGACCAATCCGAATGCCAAGTGGCGCATCCGGCTTTTGCAGGTGCACCGGGAAAAAGTGGGCGCCGAAATCGCGGACGCATTGCTTCAGCACCTCGTAGCTACGTCTTTTTCAAGCTTCGATAGTTACTACGCCGAGGCAGTCCGTATTTGCGAAGAGGTAACGCGCGTGGCCTTGTCCCGCAATGCCGAGGTTCGAACCCGCCGTGAGAAAATGCTTGCCAGATCGAAGCAGCAGGGGATTTTGCTTCCAGGTTTGGCGGCGAAGTAGATGGTTCTCGAAAAACGCGCCAGCTTGATCGTATTCATAGGCAACGACGGAGCCGGGAAAACCACACAGGCCACCCTGCTGTTCGATTGGCTGCTGACACGCGGTCAAGGTGCGACTTTGCATCCCACTCAAAGCCTTCAGCCGATCAAGTCGGCCCTCACCGCCATGGCTCAGGACATGGGCCGCTCCGGACCTGAAGACCTGCTCGGCCTCGAAGAATCCCAGTTCGTGTACGCCGTTTTGAAATGGAACAAAATGATGGAGGTGCGGGGTGCGCTGAGCCGCGACGATCATTTTGTGGTCATGGATCGCTACGCCTACTGCCACATCGCGTCCGTGCTGTCGCAAGGATTATCCAATGCGGCGCTGATCGAACGCCTCTTTGCGATTTTTCCACGCCCCGACGTTACTTTTTATATCGACGTCACTCCGGAGACGGCGCTTGCGCGAATCCAGAATCGTAAGAAGGATCTCGCGCCCATGACGCTCGCGTATCTCACGAATCACGCGCGCGCATACCGGGAGCTTAAGGATGCGCCCTGGTTCGTCTTTGTCGATGGAGAACGTTCCATGGACGATGTCGCGGGTGAAATCCGGGAACACATGCGCGCGCGATTCCATTGGCTAAAATAATGAGCCCGGGTCCAATCGGCATCATAGGCGCCGGCCGTGTAGCGCAGGCGCTGGGCCGTCTGTTGTACGAACGTGGCGAGCCGGTAGTGGCGCTGGCCGCAAGGAATGCTTCGAAGGCCGCGCGCGCGGCCGAGTTTATTGGCGAGAAGGTGCGTGCAGTGAACGTGGCAGAGATGCCCGGTCTTGCTACCCGAGTACTCATTGCGGTATCCGATGCCGCAATCGAACCGGCCGCGTACGACTTGGCGCTGGCGGGATTCGACAGAGGGTTGGCGCTGCACACCTGCGGGGGCGTCGGTCCTGAAGCGCTGGCGCCGCTCGCAAAGGCGGGCGTCGAATGCGGCATGCTGCATCCGCTTCAGACCATCGCCACTCCGGAAGACGGCGTCGAGAGTCTCAAGAATATTACGTTTGGCATCGGCGGAGATCCCGGCGCGGTGGCGTGGGCGCAGCGGATCGCGCACTTGGCCGAGAGCTCCGTTTTGCTGCTCGACATTACCAAGGTAGCGAGCTACCATGCCGCCGCGGCTATAGTGAGCAACGGGCTGATCGCCTTGTTCGACGCCGCCCTTGAGCTTATGCGCCAGGCCGGCGTCAACGCTTCGGAAGCCGCTGGCGCTCTTGCACGCCTTGGCCGGACGACGCTGACAAACGCGGAGATCGCCGGCCCGCGCGCGGCGTTGACAGGTCCGGTTGCGCGGGGCGACGCGGGGACCATTGCCCGACACCTAAACGCCGTGGCGCAAGCATCTCCTCCGGTTGCCGATTTGTACCGCTCGTTGACCTCTTACCTGCTGGAGATCGCCCGCGCTCAGGGCCTGCCAGAGGATCAAATACAGGCCATCCAGGAGCTCCTGAGGAATTATCAAGCTGGGTAACGTGGCATCGAGACGAGTCGCGATGCGCAGCCTGAAGGCCGCCACTATCCGCTTACGATTCGCCGTACGGCGTGCACGAACCGGTGATACTCCTGCTCCGGCACGGCGCCCATGGTGGCCACGCGGAACAGCGCTGAAGCCTGCGGGCCCTGTCCCGCATAAATGACAAACCGCTCGGATTTGAGAGCGTCATGAAGGACCTTATAGGAAATTCCATCGGGCAGAAAGGCCGATGTAAGGGTGCTCGAGCGAAGAGCCGGCGGAAGCACCAAACGGACCCCGGCGCTTTCCAGTCCTTCACGCACGATGGCCGACATCCGGCCGTACCGGGCGATTCTGCCCGCGACGGTCTCCTCCGACAATTCACGCAGAGCCGCAAGGAACGAGAATGTAGTTTGCACCGCGGGAGTAAAAAGCGTCGACCTTAATCCTTGGGCGCGATGATGCTCCGGCAAATGCAGATACAACGTTCGCGGCGGGTATTCATAAATGGCTTCCATGCAAGCACGCCGGACTATTGCAAAAGATATGCCGGGCAGGCCCTGAATGCACTTATTTGCCGTGCTCACCACGATGTCCGGCTGAAAGGCAGCGAAGTCCACAATTTCGCCGCCCAACGAACTTACAGCGTCGATCAGGATTCGAACGCCGCGCTCGCGGCAAAGCGCGGCCAGGGGAGCGAGATCGTTCAGCAAACCAGTGGATGTCTCATGGTGAACCACCGCCAGGCATGCGTATCGATTTTTGTCCAGCCGTCCACGGACGTCATCGATATTGGGACGCTCGGTGGAGCTGCAGTCCACGGTGTCGCATTCGATCCCGTGAGCGCGCGCGATGAGTTGCATACGCTCGCCATATGCCCCATTCCGAATCACCAGCAGCCGGCCGCCGCGCGGAACGCCGGAAGCGATCATGGCCTCCACCGCGGCCGTCCCGCTGCCCGTCAACAGAACCGAAGTATAGTCGTCCGGCGACAAGCCCAGAACCTCGAGCAAACTTGTCCGTACGGCGTCCTGCAAGTCGGAGTACTCGGGTTCGCGATGACAGATGTCGGGGCTATTGAATCCGGCCGATCGCACACTCTCGCTTACGTTGACCGGACCGGGGTTCATCAAGGTCCATGTCATTTTGACAATTCCGCGCAGAGACGATCCGTAAGTTGAGCCGGCAGCAGTTTCACGCGTCCTACCGATGGCTCGTTGCCGGAGTCCACCGTCACCAGCAACATCGCCGGACCCGGCTCGGAAAAGAGGACTGGAAGGGCGTCCATCAAGGCGGGAACCGTTTCCACCCGCGCCGCTCGCCGGTAACCCGACGCGCGGGCGATCGACTCCAGTGGCACGCACGATGAGATTGTTCTCTGGCCGCCGGTGGATGCGTAGACTCCGTTGTCAAAAACCAGATGATACAAATTGCCGGCCTTCGATGCAGCGATATTCGCGAGCATGCCCAGGTTCATGAGCAGGTTTCCGTCGCCGTCGAAAACCACGACAGTCTTCGATGGCCGGGATAGTGCGATGCCCAAGGCGATTGAGGAGGCCAGGCCCATGGATCCGATCATGTAGAAATTGGATGGGCGTTCGGCTTGGTGATACAGTTCGCGGCTGATCATCCCATTGCAGGCGATCGAAATAAAAGACGGGTCCAGCCACCCGGCGACTTGAGCAATTGCCTCGCCGCGTTTCATTCCTCCAACGCCTCTCTGGGCACCACCAGCGCCACCGGCTTTCTGGTCTCGCGCATGGTCCGCGTGAGTTCCGCGAGCTGCCGGCGAAAGTTGAGGGTGTCGTATACGGCGAAGGGAATTTGCAGAAGCCGGAACAGGTCCTCGAGAATTGCGCCCATCACCAAATGCTCGGGCGCATCGTCACCGAACTGACCGCGCCAGCTTATTACGAGTAGCACTGGAATGTCGTAAATCTGGTTCAAGGATACCAGGGCGTTGATGGCCACTCCCAGGCCGCTGTTCTGCATCAGCACGACCGGCTGGCGGCCGGCAAGGAAGGCGCCGGCCGCAATCCCGATAGAAGAGTCTTCGCGCACGGCGCTCACGTATCCGTAGCGTGCGCCGGATTCGAGAATTTGAATCACGTCCCCGAAATACGAGCACGGGACACCGGTAAAGAAGCTATAACCCTGCTCCTCTACTTCATCGAGGAAAGTCTGCGATCGAGAGGCGGTCATGACGCAACCGGAGTCGTTGGATCCTGCCGTTCCGAAGGTAAATAATTGCGCTCTTCCGCGCGCAGCCGGTCCAGGTTCACCAACCTGAAGATCTCCGCGATCGGCGCGATCTCATCTTCGATCGAGGACGCCACCCCGGTTTGCCGCAGTTTCCGCAGGGCCGTCTGCATGCCGGAGACCGCGGCCCGCAAGCCGTGGTTCGCGAAGACGATCATCTTGAATCCCAGCCGCGATAATTCCTCGACGCTCGCGCGGTGATAGGTGGTGGGAACGCATACCAGCGGCGTGGGGCGTTTCCAGGCTCGTGCGAATTCCGCTAATTCGTCGACGGTGGATTGCTTGCTATGGACCAGGATCGCGTCCGCCCCCGTGTCGGCGTAGACTGCCGCGCGCCGTAGCGCTTCTTCGGTTCCGCAGCCGGCCACCAGGGCCTCCGTGCGCGCGATTACGACGAAATCGGGCGAGGCCCTGGCGTCCAGCGCCGCCTGAATCTTCAAGCGCTGCTCCTCCACCGGGGCCAGGTGCCTGGAGACGCCCGTATAAAAACTGCAGCGCTTCGGAAAAACATTGTCCTCGATGCAAATTCCGCCAATCCCGGCCGCCTCGAATAATTCCACGGTGCGAATGGCGTTAATTGCATTCCCGAATCCGGTGTCGCAATCCGCAACGACGGGAATCGTCACGGCTTGATTCATGATTCGAGCCGATTCGAGCATCTCGGTCATCGTGATGATGCTGGCGTCCGGCACGCCGTGAGCGGCGCTCACCTCGAAACCGCTGGCCCAGACCCCATCGAAACCGGCTTCCTCAACCAGGCGCGCACCCAAGCCGTCATGCGCGCCGGCGATGACCGTGGGCGACGAAGAAGCCAGCAGCTTTCGCAGCAACGCGCTTTTCGGGGATTTCTTTTCGGGCGGCAAAGCTGAGCTCATAGCGGGCTGCCCGACAAATAGCATGATCCTTGCCGCATTGCAACCTTACTAATTTCCGTGAATGCAAAGTTAATACTGTTCTTTTCCGTAAAGTGGAGTATGCTGGAGCACCGTGAATCGATGACGAGCCGCATACCCCAGCAAGCCATTCGAGTATGCATCGCCGGCCCCGCCGACCTGGTTCCGGATTCCGGCAGCACGATTTATTGCCGCATGCTGGCGAGTTCCCTGGCCGCCGCCGGGTGCGATGTCAGCGTAGTTTGCGCCAAGCCTCATGCATCCATGAGTGTGCCCGCGATTGTGGCGCCCATTCCGCTTCGCCACCCGTTCGATCACTTTCAAGGCACGCCGGACGCTGTATTCGCGGACGCGATTTCCGTTACCGTCGACGCGATCGAAAGGCAGTGGCGTCCACGGCGAGGTGACGTTATCCACGCGATTTACGCCGGTTATAACGCCATTGCCGCCGGAGTTGTGGCCGCCTTGAGCGGCACTCGTACGGTGGTGACGGAGCTGGGACGGATGGTGAACGTCGCCGTACCCGGCGAAGAAAGATATCGTAGAATGGCGGCGCTGGCGCTGCATGTTGCCGACCACACGATCGCCGCGACTCACGATATCGCCAACAACATTCAGCGCCAATTTCAAGTTCCGCTCTCGAAACAGACGGTGCTGGCGGTTCCCATGGATCTCGCCGGATTTGCGCCCACGCGCCAAGCGAGCACCCGCTCCCCGCTCACAATCACGACCATCTGTTCGGTTCTTACCGAGGACAAGGGCGTTACGGATCTGGTGCACGCGTTCGCGCAGGCGCGCAAGCGGACGCCGGCCGGGCTGCGCTTGAATATCGTTGGGCAGGACTACAAAGCGGGCGAGCCATTGCGTCACTCTCTTGAACACCTGATTCGAAATCTCGCAATCGCGGAAGACGTGACGCTAACGGGTTACCTTCCACACGGCGAGATTCCCGAGGTGCTCGCCTCCACCGGCATCTATGTAGACGCCCGCAGATCGGCGAATTTCAGTTCCGTCATACTTGAGGCGATGGCCATGCAAGTTCCGGTTGTCGCTTCCGCGGTTGAAAGCAACGTGGCGCTATTGCGGGACGGGATTGACGCGATGCTCTTCGCGCCGGGCGACTGCGCGGCGCTGGCCGACGCCTTAGTGCGCCTCGCAACGAGCCCGGAACTCGCGAATCAGTTAAGCGGGCGGGGCGCCGCCTGGATTGCCGAACATAGCGAATTATTTTCACTGGAATCGCACGCCGCGCGTATCGTGCAAATTTATAGAGGATTCCGATGAATGTCGTATCGACAATCCGGGATGTGCGCCAGCACGTAAGGGACTGGCGGCGCCAGGGGTTAACCGTCGGCATGGTCCCGACCATGGGCTCGCTGCACGAGGGACACTTGGCCCTGGTCGACCGCTCCCGCGCGCGCTGCGGACGAACGCTCGCCACCATATTCGTCAATCCGACGCAGTTCGGGCCGAGCGAGGATTTCAACGCGTATCCGCGCGTGTTCGACCGCGATGTGAAGCTGCTCAACGAGCGCGGCTGCGACTTGGTGTTCGCCCCTTCGGTAGAGGAGCTTTTCCCCGATGGCTACCAGACGCTCGAGCAATTCAGAACGCGGGTGAACGTGCACGAACTGTGCGATGGGCTTTGCGGAGCTCTTCGCCCGGGGCACTTTTCCGCGATTGCCACGCAGGTGATGAAGCTGTTTATGATCGGCCAGCCGGATTTCGCATTCTTTGGAGAGAAGGACTACCAGCAGCTCCAAGTGGTCCGGCGCATGGTCCGCGACTTAAGCGTTCCCGTAGAGATAGAAAGCATCCCGATTGTGCGCGCCCCCGATGGGCTTGCGCTGTCGTCGCGCAATGCTTATCTGACGCCGGAGGAACGGAAGATCGCTCCCCTGTTATCCCGTGTCTTGTGCTCAGCCGTCCGGGAATTGCAGGATGGAGGCAAATTGCCCATCGTGACGGAACGGGCGCGGGAAAATCTTATCGGAGGCGGCTTCAGCTCGGTCGACTATGTAACGCTGGTTGACGACCTGCTTCAACCTCTCGAGGTTGCCGATAAGCCGGCGAGGCTGCTAGCGGCAGCATGGTTGGGCCGAGCGCGCCTGATCGACAACGCGCCATTTCCACCTTGAGTACTTCCATGATTTTTCAAAAACTGGAAGCGCAAATCTTATTGTTATCGCTTTAATCTACAAAATGTGCGAGCCTATAATCGCGTGTCAATGCCAGCGAATACAACGGCGACCGTATCGACCTTCGCGGAAAAGCGCAGCCGCAACGAACCCATCACAGTACTGACCGCCTACGACTACGCCACCGCGCGACTGGTGGACGAGGCAGGCGTCGACGCGGTGCTGATCGGCGACTCGCTAGCCATGGTGATGCTCGGCCACGAGAACACCCTTTCCGTAACTTTGGATGAGATGGTGCACCACATGCGCTCGGTGAGCCGCGCCGTTCACAAGGCGTTATTGATCGGCGACTTGCCCTTCATGAGCTACCAAGCCGGTATACAGGACGCCGTCCGCAGCTCGGGACGCCTGCTGAAGGAGGGCGGCGTCGCGGCGGTCAAACTTGAAGGCGGCCGGGAATATGCGGATACGGTCAGAGCGATTGTGCGGGCGGGCATTCCCGTACAAGGTCATATTGGTTTGACGCCGCAGAGCGTTAATATATTCGGCGGCTGGAAAGTACAAGGCCGCACGGCGCAATCCGCCTCGCGTTTGGTATCGGATGCTTTGGCGCTGGAAGATGCGGGCTGCTTTTCCCTGGTAATTGAGAGCGTGCCCGATCAAGTCGCCACCTACATTACCGGGAAACTTACAATC
The DNA here is from genome assembly GCA_036521635.1 of Bryobacteraceae bacterium. Classification (GTDB taxonomy): domain Bacteria; phylum Acidobacteriota; class Terriglobia; order Bryobacterales; family Bryobacteraceae; genus Palsa-89. The sequence continues at coordinate 9,628 of DATDHK010000034.1, forward strand.
CCCACCATCGGTATCGGCGCCGGCGCGGGAACCTCGGGCCAGGTGCTCGTGTTGCACGATCTCTTGGGTCTCTATACGGATATCAGGCCGCGCTTCGTGAAACGTTACGCGGACCTGGGTTCGGCCATCAGGCAGGCCGTCTGCTGCTACCGGGATGAAGTTGTAAGCCGGACTTTTCCCGGCGCGGAGCATGTCTACTCCATGCCGCCGGAGGAATGGCGGCAGTTTCTCGCCGAGATGGGCGACATCAGCGGGTCAGCGTCGCATGCTAAATGAGATGACAGGACCATGTCGCTTGAACGTCTCACTTTAACCGGAAGCGAGTTGACGCTGAGCGATGTCGCCGCGTTTGTGAAGAACGCGCGCGCCCGGGTCGAGTTTCTCGATTCAGCCAGAGCGGCGGTTGAAAGATCCAAGACCTTCCTGGACCGGCATTTGTCGGACGGCATCATCTATGGCGTAAACACCGGCTTCGGGCCGATGGCCGCCCACATTATCGCCAAGGATTCCCTGGCCGAGCTTCAGCGCAACCTGATCTGGAGTCATGCTGTGGGAATCGGCGAACCGATTCCCGATTGTTATGTGGTGGCCATGATGCTGGTGCGTCTGAACACGCTGGCGAAAGGATTTTCAGGCGTTTCCTGGGCGCTCGTCGAGAGGCTTCAAACCCTCTTGAATAAGAGAATCGTTCCGCTGGTGCCCGAGCACGGAGCCGTCGGGACCAGCGGCGATCTGGTCCAACTTGCTCACATCGCCCTGGCATTGCTGGGACAAGGTGAAGTCCGGTATGAAAACGAGATCCGGCCGGCCGGGGAAGTCCTTCGCGAGAACGAAATGCCTCCCTATGAATTGGAGCCGAAGGAAGGCCTGGCTCTGATTAACGGCACATCCGGCATGTCGGGGATTGCCGCACTGCTTTGTGTCGAAGCCCGGACTGCGCTGAGCGTGGCGACGCGAACCGGCGCACTCGGATTCGAGCTGATGCGCGGCTTCCACGATGGCATCTCCGATCGATTTCATAGTCTCCGCCCGCACCAGGGACAGGTCCAGATTGCCGCAACCCTCAGGAATTATCTTCAATCCTCAAAACTCCTGCGCGACCGGGCCATCACGTACACTCCATATCACTCGGCCGAAGAAGCGTACATTCTCCCGGAACCCGTTCAGGAAATCTATTCGCTCCGCTGTATTCCGCAAATTCTTGGGCCGGTTCTCGACACACTTGCCAAGACCTGGAGCATTGTCGAGATTGAAATCAACGCCGTTACCGATAACCCCGTGGTCGATGCGCAAGAGAATCTGTTTTTGCATGGCGGACACTTCCACGGCGAGTACATCGCCAGCGCGGTGGATCAGCTAAAAGCGGCCTTGGTCAAGCTGACCATGCTGTCCGAGCGGCGCATCAATTGTTTTTTGAATCCGAACATGAACCGGCGCTTCCCGCCTTTTCTGAATCTGAACACGCTCGGGCTCAACCTTGGTTTGCAGGGATTGCAGTTCGTGGCCACTTCCACGGCGGCCCAGAGCCAGACCCTTGCGTTCCCTCACTCCGTGCATTCCATTCCCACCAACGGAGACAATCAGGACGTCGTAAGCATGGGCCTGGACGCAGCCCTGCTGGCGATGAAGGTGTTGCAAAACGCGTATGTCGTCCTGGCTATCGAGGCCGTGACCCTGGCGCAGGCGGTGGACTATCTCGGCGACCGCGAACAGCTCTCGCTTCCATCCCAGGAGTTTTTCAAGTTGATACGAAGAGCGCTGCCGAAGATCGATACCGACCGGCCGATACACCGCGAGCTGGCCATGGTGGTTGAAGCTATCAAAGCTACGCAGCCTATGGATTTTTGCGGGACTTTGCCTGCGGCGCGGGATTGGACTGATGAAAACGACCCGCTTCCTTCGTGAGTTCGACTTCGCCGCGAAGCGCGACTGGCTAAGCGCGTTTTACCGTTTCGACATCGCTTCCTATGAGGAGCTGCTGAGGACGCGGCCGGCGGCGTTTTGGCAAAAGGCGGGAGGCCGGCGGGCTCTCCGGATATTCCATCTCGCGGCGGCAACAGTACCGGCATACGCCGATTTCCTGAAACAAAACGGCGTCGATCCGCGGGGCATCCGCACGCTGGAGGATTTCGCGCAGGTCCCGGTCACGGACAAACGGAATTATATTAACCAATATCCGCTGGCGTCGCGCTGCTGGAACGGCGCGTTGGACAGCTCCAAACTGCTGGCGATGAGCTCCGGGACGACCGGTGAACCCATTCTGTGGCCGCGCGGAGCGTTTCAGGAGTTCGAAGCCGCGGTCACTCACGAGCTTCTGTACCGCGGTCTATTTGAGATCGATCGCTATCGGACACTCTTGATAGTTGGGTTCCCGATGGGCCTGTATGTGTCGGGAGTGGCCACGGCCCTGCCGAGTTGGCTGGTGTCTCAAAAGGATTACCGCCTCACCGTCGCCAGCGTGGGCAACGACAAGCATCTCCTGCTGAAGCTGCTGCGCGCGCTCGACGGCCAGTTCGAACAGGTGGTGATCATCGGACATCCGCTTTTCGTCAAGGAAGTGATAGACGCCGCGCGCATCCCGCGCCGCGTCCGCGTCCGGTTGATGTTTTGCAGCGAAGGTTTCAGTGAATCGTGGCGCAGCCATGTTGTTGGCGGGACCAAACAGAAACCCTCTCCCACTGTCGCCATCAGCACCTACGGATCCTCCGAGCTTTTGCTGATCGCCTACGAGACGCCGGCGACTCTTCTTTTGCGGCGAAAACTGGAGCGGTCCAGCCGGCTCCGCGCCGCCGTGTTGAACGACGATTCGGTCCCCAATTTATTTCAGTACAATCCGTTTCTGCGGTTTGCGGAGCAGGTGGGCGACGAAGTGGCGTTCACGGCCGCAAGCGGTATTCCGCTCGTCCGCTTCAACCTGCACGATCGCGCCAGGATTCTTCCCGGCTTCCCGGCCACGGCGCCTTCATGGAATCTTCCGCTCGTGGCGCTGTGGGGCCGCAGCGACCACGGCATCGTTTTCTACGCCGTGAACATTTATCCCGAGCACGTGCGGCTGGCGTTGGAACAAGCGCCGTTCGCCAAGCAGTTGACTGGCAGGTTTTCGATGACCAAACGGTACTCCCGGAAAATGGACGAGATTCTTGAGATCCATGCCGAAATGGCGCCCGGCCAGGCGTCTACCGCCGCCTTTACGGAGCTCGTTTCCGCCCGGATCGTGCACACGCTTCTTCGAATAAATATCGAATACCGGGATGCTTCGTTGCGCCTCGGCAATACGCTGCGCCCGCGCCTCACCTTGTGGCCCTACCAGCACGAAAAATATTTCCGGGTAGGGCTGAAGCCTAAGTACATCGTTGCGGAGTAGCGCCCGTGACGACGGAATCACCCGGTTCCCGCGCATGGGGTCAACCTCCAATTCCCGACTCGCAACACTATGGGCGCGCCTCTCGTCTTTGGGCGCGACGCGATCCAGCGTTGATGTCTTCGGGAAATATATGCAGGGCCGGGCCGCAGTGTTACATCGGCGAGACGCGAAAGAGGTAAGTTTCCTGAACCTTCTGGTTGACGTCCCTGATTTCGGCCATGTAATCGCCACGCCCAAGTAAGGACGAATCGATCGTCAGAACAACGTCTTGACCGTTCGAAGAAGGGGTCGACAAGACAGGTTGGGAGCTGGACCAAACTCTCTTCCAGCCTCCATCCGCCAAGGCCATCGATACCTGTGCGGAACAAAGGATCTGAGTCCGCTGCCCGGGCAGTTCGAGCGCCAGCCGCACGTCGCCCGGTCCAAGCGGAGAAGCAATTTGGGCCATTTTCGCGCCTTCACCCTTCAGAACGCCGGGAGTCAGGTGCAGCGTGGCGATCAACGGGCGGCTGCCCGTGGCGGTCGGTAACGGCTGGAAAGGCACGCGGTTGCGATAGATCCAGAAAGCTGCCGCGCCGATGCAAACCAGCAGTATGGCGGCCGCCTGAAGCAACCGCGTACGATGCATTTGGCGGATTGCCCGGAGCGTCGCGGCACGCTCTTCCTGAACCTCCTCCAACCTGTGCCGAAGCTCCGGAACGGAAAGATAGCGGCTTTCAAAGCGGCCCTTCATCGACGGCTCCAGGCGGCCGGCGAGATAGTCTTCGATCAAAGCGGTTTCCACATCCTGAACAAAGAGAAAATATTCGCGGTCGGTGAAGTATCGCTCTTCGACCGCCGCGGCGGAACTCTCTTCGAGCGTGCCCAACAGATACGATCTCACGGTCTCTGCAGACATATGTTCCTGAGGCACGATTAATTACACCTAACTTTTTCGCCACCCGGCGAGCTTGGCCAACTTCCTGCGCGCCCTGTGAAGTTTGACGCGCGCCTTGTTGGCGGCGGTAGGATCGAGTTCCACGCCCGAGCGGTCTCCCTCCAGAACAAGAGACTGCTGGATCAACTGCCAATCCACGTCGCGGAGCTGCTCCTTTCCCAAACGCAGCGCTTCATCCAGGTAGACGCTCAACTCAGCGTCGTTTAATCCCTGAGTTTTTCTGCTGGGAGCCGCGAGAATAGCATTCGACAAGTTGCCGCCGGACCTGTCGGGTTCCCGCCAGGCGGCTTGAAGCACATGGCTGGCGAAGCCATAACAGACTTTCAGGAAATCTTCCTCTTTTTCGAATTGGTAATCTTCCCGGCTCAGAATGCTCGCCAACGTCTCGTGGGCAAGGTCTTCGGCGCCGGAGAGGCCGTGCCGCCGAGTAAAATAAAAAACGAGGGCTTGCCGTGCGTATTCCCAGGTCTTTGGCGACACTGAGCGGCAGTTAATCATACAGCGATCAGGCCATTATACGTCCGCTGCGACGCGGTCTTCATCTCCTACCGCTAGGACAACCCACAACCATGAACGGCGCCCAATAATATGGATCGGACCAACGGGTGGACCGCGCCAAAACCCGGCGCGCCTGCCGGAGAGAGCTTTCCATGCCGTTTGCTTCCGCCCCGAAAAAGCGGCGATAGACCTCGCCGAAGAAAGCCGAGGATGACTCGGCGTCTACCTTAGTCGAGGTCAGCACCATCTGCGACGCGCCAGCGGAGAAAAGGCTGTTCGCGAAGCCGGCAAGCCCTTCGCCCAACACTTCCTTGCCTAACGCGGTCTCGCATGAGGAGAGTACCACAATCGAGCGATTCAGTTGGAATTCGGCAAACTGGTAGGGGTGGAGATATCCGTCGGCGGGGCGGCCGGCGCGATCCACAAGAGAAAGCGCGACGCGGGAAAGTTCCGGGACGCGGTCGTCGATAAAGGTGTGGGTAGAGAAGTGCAAAACCGCGAAATCTTCCAGCCTGTCGCGGCGCAAGTCTAAAGGCGTGGCGTCGAAGCCCCGCAGTATGCGGATGCGGCCGGGTGGAAGGAGGGATTCCAGGATGGAGAGCTCGCCGGTGAAAGGAAGCCGGGGCAGGCTCGACGGCCGGGTGACCGGGGGAGGAACTGCAAATCTCGGATCGTCCGCCGCGAACACGGGATCGGCCACCGCCAGCACGGAACGCGGGAAGGCGTGCACGGCTCTCGGAGGCTTGGCGACCAGCAGATAGGCGGCCGAGGGGACTTGAATCAGGTCGAACGCCAAGCCCAAATCCTCGTGTGCCCAGGACGGACGCAACGCCGCTATCGGAATGCGGTTCAGCACTCCGTCCAGCACCAGCACAAGGCGTGGCGGAAGGTGCGTACCCGCCAGACGGCCCAGAAGAATAGAGGACAACTCGCGAAGGTCCGCTTCGAAAGCATGCTGAGCCTGGGGCGCACGGCGCCGCTCCAGGATGGCCCCAAAGCGGTTTACGGTCCGTAACGCCAGTCTCTCGATGACCGCCCGCGAAGGCAAACGGAAAGACTGGGTTCCGCTCGCTTGGACCACCCAGAGATAGCTTTGACGCTCACCCAGATAATACTCGAGCAGGGCGCAATCGGCGGGTAGTGCGGCTTGCAGTTCGGCGACGGAGGCCAGCGGCCGGCCCAAGTGCGAACCGTGGGCGGCCTGCTGGATTTCCGAATCTACCTGGTCATACTCACTGAGCAGGAGTTTGATCCTGCGCCGCAAGTTCTCGAGTTCTTGATCGAGTCGTGGGTTGGCATCGGCAAGACGAAAAGAAATGAAATCTATCTGGCGCCGCAGATGGGTCCGGCGGTCGAGTAACTCCCGCGGAATTGGGCCGGTAATCGCTCCTCCAATGATTTGGTCGAGAAGCGAGCGGCCGTGGGCCTGTTCTGAAGCGAGCAATCCTGCGGTGCCGTCCCCGGTGGCTGCCGAAGTCATGGCGATGTCGGTAAACAAGTCGAAAAAACGGCGCTTGCGAGCGTAATAGGTGGCGCGGAGAGCCGCGCTTGGAAGCTTGCCGCGAAGGGATTCGATCAGGGCTATGGCCTGCCCCGCCAAGTCGCGCGCAGCCACCGGGTCATGGGCATCGTATTCCAGTCCGGCAAGAGCGAGAAGCGATTCGGAGGCGTCGTCGCGCAAACTACTCTCGCGCCGGATTTGAGCGGCTTGAGCCAACCATTGGCGGGCGGCTTCGATGTCATTGCGCTGGCTGGCTTCGATTCCAAGATAATGCAGAGCGACGGCTTCGCCACGCTTGGAACGTACCAGCCGCTGGAGCGCGAGGGCCTCTGTCAAATGCGCCTTGGCCCGATCCCCTTGGCGCAGTCCGAGGAGCACCTGTCCAAGATTGTTGAGCACGTCCGCGCGGGCCGCGGGATCGGAAATCCTGACCGCCTCCTCGAACGCGAGCCGGAGAACCGCTTCGGCGCGCTTCAGCTTTCCGAGCAGCATGTAAGAGCGGCCCAGGTTCAGGCGCGCGCGCACGGCGGGGCGGTGCTTGGAGGTAAACACCGCCAGCGCCGATTCAAAATAGGCGACGGCTTTTTCGTTTTCGGCCAGGGACTGGTAACAAAGCCCGAGGTTATTTAAGACCTGCGCGTAAACGATCGCTTCGTGGCCCCGCACGATCTGGCGCGCTTCATCGAGCACCGCCAGCGCTTGCTCGAAGTCGCCGGATTGCCAATGCATCAGGCCCAGGTTGTTTAGCGTGCGTCCTTCGAAAGAGCGTAGCTTAAGGCTGCGCCAGAGCGAGGCCGCTTCACGCAGCCGGGAAGAAGCCTCGGGATCGCCTAGCCGAAACCCGGCGAATCCGCTGGTGTTGGCGGCTTCCGCAGTGCAGCGGGGATCGGCCAGTGAGCGGCACTTTCCCAGAGCCTCCTCATAAGCGGTCTGTGCCGCACGGAAATCGCTGGCGTTCAACATTGCGTCGCCCTGCTGTAGATAGGTGCGGGCAATGGCGGACTCGTCCTCCACATCCTTCCACAACAGCAGCGAAGCGGAAACGTCTTCGAGCTTCCCGGTACGCTTGGAGGCGGTCCCGAGAATCTCCGCTTCGCGCCATTTTTGCGCAAGCTGTAATGGAAGCGCACGCCGCAACATAAGGAAAGGCAGGGGCGAGTGAAGAGGAGCGTCGGCCGGCGATACCTCAATACGGTAGCGGCCGGGTGTCAAGATTGTGAGAGTCTCCTTGCCAAATTCAAACGCGTCGGTAACCATTCGGGTGGCGCCGGTCACCGCGGTGAGCGCCAGATCCTCCGATTGTTCGACCGACAACTGCGTTTGCTCTCCGTTCTCGACAGTGACGTCAAAACACGCCCGGCCGCCGCCCGATGACACCCGCGCGGGGAGAGTTTGCCCGGTGCGCAGTTCCGGGCACTCGCTTGCGGCCGGCAACTCGCCGCACAATATCGTCATTGCCAAGAAGAGTTTGATGAACGAATGAACTAAATCGGACATTCCCGCAGGGAATTGGCGCCTATTATTGCAAAACTTCACGAACTCAGCGCCATGACCCATCATAAAGCATGAAT
>DATDHK010000035.1:0-3010 GCA_036521635.1 Bryobacteraceae bacterium
GGGATACGAGGAACACAGAGGTGATGGAGAACTCGCCGGAAATTCCTCATACTTACGGTGTTCCTCGTGTTCCTTGTGTTCCTTCTTCCCTGTCCGTTGTACCGTGTTAGCTCAGGATGAGGGGGGCATGGTTGACCGCGTAGACCACTTGTTCATTCGCGGAGAATGCCGCGAAGTCCAGGCCGTGAGTGAAGCGCTCGATGCGCTTAATGCAGTCTAGAATGTCTTCGAAGCGTCGGACCGGATCGCTAGAAGGCACGAACAGCCTCGCGCTCGACAGCGGCCTGGACGCGGGGCTTAAGAGTGCCTTCCTCGATGAGATCGGGTGATGCCAAGAAGACTGGCGATTTGGTTCTGGATGTGGATAACGTCCAGCAGCGAAAGTCGCTGGCCTTCGTCGAAGGCGGCCAGGAGGTCCACGTCAGAGATCGGTCCCGCGCCGTCGCGGGCGATGGAGCCGAACAGAGAAAGGCGGACCACACCGGCGGCCCGGATCTCCCGTTCGTGGGATCGAAGAGTGGCAAGGACTTCATCCCGGCTCATGCGCCCATTGTGGCCAGCCGGCGGAGTGGCTGTCAAGGATCGCCAGAGCACACCAATCAGAAAGGAATCCTTCGGTGTAGTGTAAAGGTATGGACAAACGATTAGCGAAGCGACACAAGCGTCAGGTTTCCCGCGCGAAAGAGAGAGTAAGACTTTCAGAGCCGGACGTCCGCACACCGGAGCAGATTTCGGCAGCCAAGGAAGCCAGCCGGCCCGACCTTAGCCGTGGCGACAAATCCAACGTCCGCAATTCCGCGGGTTTTCGAAGTAGCTTTTCTACCGGCAGCGCCGCAAAAACCGACGGGTAGGCTACAGCATCACCAGCCCCCGGCGAATCGCCAGCGAAACGGCTTCAGTCCGGCTGGCGGCGCCCAACTTCGCGAGAATCGAAGCCACATGAGTCTTGACAGTATGCTCGGAAATTCCGAGTCGATGGGCGATCAGCTTGTTGCTCAACCCTTCAGCGATCACGTCCAGCACTTCGAGTTCGCGCTCGCTCAAGGGTTCGGCCAGCGTCTCGGCGACAGGCCGCATGTCCAGCAAAAGGTCCGGCAGCGATTCGGATGCGATGACGATCAAGCCCGCGTTCACGGCCTGAATCGCACTCTCGATTTCTTCCGGCGCGGCCTCGCGCGATATTACGGCACGAACGCCGGAGCGTAATGCCGAATTCAGGAGTGCGGCATCCGATGTGTCCAACAGCATCACCACCGGCAAGGAGACGTCCTCTGTAAAGCCTGGTAACCGATCCGGTTGGATGTCTGCGGCGTCTAGCAGCAGAATGTCGGCTTGGAACTCGGCCGAGCTGAGCAGCGCGGTGTCCAGCGCGCCTGCCAACTCAAGCGATGAACTCGCACGCACCACACTTTCCAGCCCGGCGCGAACGACGCTCGATCGCGCCGCTACAAGCACACGAATCACGCGGCCCTCGCCGATGGCAGACCGACTTGTGCGACTACTCTGCGCGACCGCGTGCCCGCTCCGCGGCGAAATTCGATTTCCAGCCGTCCTTCATGGGTCGAACTAAGAGCCTCTTCCAGATCCTTGAGCGAGTGAAAGCTGACCAGCACATCTCCCGGCCGCAGCGAAGCTCTATCCGCAGGCGATTGAGGAGCGACTTCGAGAACCATCAATCCCAGATGCATCGGGCGAACCGTGACGCCGAGATGCGCGTGGCTTAGGAATTGCACCACACAGTTGGATGCGATCGCGCAAGCTAGCCCGCCCGCAATCATCGTATTGATGCCCACTACTTCACCGCGTGCATTGGCCAGCGGCCCACCCGAGTTGCCGGGCGCCAGTCTGACATCGCTCACGATCCAAGGTTGCGTGACGCTGTGGACGATTCCAGTGCTCACCGCGCCGGTGAAGCCGAACGGATTGCCGACTGCAATAACCAGCTCGCCGGTGCGCAAAATATCCGAGTCGCCGTGGGCGGCGGCCAGGAGATCCTCCGCTTGAACTTGCAGTAATGCGATGTCGCGCCGGCGATCGCGCCTTAGAACATGGGCGGCCGCTTGCCGCCCATTCCACAACTCCACTTGAGCACGGCCCTCACGAAGCACGTGCGCATTCGTCACAACCTGTCCATCCGCATTCCAGATCACGCCCGATCCGCTGCCAGCCTGGCCGGCATGAACTTTGACAGTGGAGCGCCGGAGCCGTTCAGCAACTTCTCCAAACGCATTGTCCACCATTTTATTTTCCCCTTCCGGGTCTTTCGCCGACGCGGACCTGCAACTCGTGGATCGCTCCCGCGCGCAGCGCCCGAACGTTCAGGATGTCACCGGCCGTCGTACCCTCCAGCACTTCCGCCAGTGTTTCCGGATCCTTGAGAGCTTCGCCCGCGGCCGATAGCAACACGTCACCCATGATCAATCCGCCGGCCGCGCCGGGTCCGTCCGGATCCAGGCCGAGAAGCATGATTCCGGTGTCCTGTGCGAGCTGAAGTTTTTCCTTCAAATCGCGGGGCAGCGCCACGGGCTGGATTGTAATTCCCAGAAAGCCGTGACTTACAAATCCCTTGTCGTGCAACTTCTGCGCGACGCGCTCGATAGTGGTGCGCGTCACGGCCAGCACGGACGTGCGCGACAAACCGGTGGACACCAATCCGATAACATTGCCGCCCGCATCCACGGCGGCGCCGCCGGAAGTAGTGGGGTAGACGGAGATGTCCAGCCGGACAAACGGATTGAGTTTGCCACTGCGCCATGACTTCCATTCGCCGGACACGCCGCTAACGATTCCAAATGACGCAATGGGGCCGGCGCCGGCGGTGCGTCCCACCACGAGCACAAGCTGGCCCACCTTCAACGCGGTGTCGGCGACGAGTTCGAGCGGCTTCACGCTGCCGGTGTCCGCTTCCAATAGCGCAAGATCGGTTCCATGGTCGCGGCCGCGCAGCCGTGCCTCGACAACGCGGCCGTCCGGAATCAGAACCCGGATGCCCTCCTCGAAACGGATGCCT
>DATDHK010000036.1:0-4449 GCA_036521635.1 Bryobacteraceae bacterium
GTGAACGTTAGCGGCGCTTAGGGAAGTCTGCGTCGCAGACCGATCTTACGAGTCTGCGTACCGCACGACTCCGGGATGTCGAAGTTCGACGGGTCGATCGGTTGCTGAAAATCTTCGTAGTAAAAATAATCGGCGAGCGCGAGGCTCGTCCCGAGGTTCACGCCCGACTGCGACTGCATGAACGTGACGGGCCGGCTCTGCGTTCCGGCCGCGTCCTGCGGGGCATACCAGGTCCACAGGTACGTCGCCTCCGGATAGTTCGGCGGCGCCGGCGGGAAGAGCACGCCGAAGATGGTGACGATGGCGTTGGGCGCGACGACGGGGTTGTTCGTGATGGTTGCCTGGATCGTCGCCTCGACCGCCGGGGTGGAGACCCAGTCCGGCGGCTCCTGTGGGAACGGGAACTGGCTGCCGCCGATGCAGGTTGATGAGCCCGACGAATCGAAGGTGATGAGGAATCCGGTGTCGCTGTTTGGCGGCGGAGTAACCCCGGAAGGAGCGGGACCTGTTAGCAGTGCCTCCTGCGCGGCCTCCGTGCCGGGGTTGTAGCGGAAGAGCATCAGCGTGTTTTGGGCGCGGTCCGAATAGACGGAGTAGTCCCGATCGTCTTTCCAAACGTACAGGAGGCGGCTTGGGAGCGGATTGAACTTCCCGTTCACCGGGGTCAGGAACACCGTCATGCCGAAGTTCGAATTCCAGACGAAGTTCTGGTAGCCGTTCGGATTTCCCACCGCGAAGCCGGGAAACGATGGTGTCGTAAACATCTTCGGCCTGGCGGCAGCCTCACAATCGGCGTCGAAGGACTGGAAGACCGGGAAATATGTGAACGACCACATTTGAAAGAACGCTAGTTGCGTCGGATCCCCCATGGTGGGAGACGGTGGGCCGTAGCCGAACATCATGCGCACCGGCGCCGCGCTGCCGGAATCGAACCATAACCACGTCGCGGCTGGCGGCGAGTTGTGGAGCGGCGCGGGGATCTTCCACCAGTCGACGGTCTGCGCGTCCATCCAGTTGAGCGGCGACGCTCCGGCGCAGGCGGCGTTCGGGGCCTGCGCCCCGTACCAATCCGCCGGCAGCGACCACCCCATGTCCACGGGCGTCCAAGTGTCGCCTCCATCGGTAGAGAGCTGCGTTCCCTTGGCGTTCATGAAGTACCACCAGTTTCCGTAGGAGCAGCCTGCCACCTGCGCGGAGAAGAACTCCCCTTTCACGCACACAATCTCGGCGACGCAGAGTTGGAAGAACGGATTATCGGGCGCCGGATCGGTGGACAGAGGCGGACTGAACGGGTGGAGCAGGACGGTGGCGGTCCACACCACCGGCATCGACGGTGGGGGTGTCGTCACTTTCTTAAACGTCGGGTATTCGGACGGCGGCACTGGGTCGACGGTGCTGGTAAACGCGTTCATATTTCGGTTTTCTCCTGTGAAGTGTGAAATGAAAGCAGGATGAGAGCTCCGCTTATTGTGAAACGGGCGCCGGGCCATTGGGCCACCTCGCAACTCCAAGCCTACCGCTTGTGATGAAGCAGGTCCACGGCCGCTTTCGGCTCGCGCGCCGGTTCGCGACTGGGCGGCTTCACGGAATATCCCGATTTGCCAGCGCTGCTGCCGTGCGTATCGTGTTCCGCGGGCCCATCTCGAAAACTAACCCACTGCTGAAATTTCTGTGATACAGTGCATGCAGTATGGCATCGCGAAGCGTAAACAAAGTGATTTTGATTGGACACCTGGGTAAGGACGCCGAGACCCGCTTTACACCGGCGGGCATCGCGGTCACGTCGTTTTCGGTGGCCACGAACCGGCGCTGGAAAGACCAGCAGACCGGGGAATGGAAAGAAGAGACGGACTGGGCCAAGGTGGTCCTCTGGCGGCAGGAAAACCTCGCCAATTATTTGACCAAGGGCAAGCAGGTGTACGTCGAGGGGCGTCTGCAAACGCGCAGCTACGACGACAAGGACGGCAAGAAACAATACATGACCGAAGTGGTGGCCGACGAAGTGATTCTACTCGGCGGCCGCGGGGAAGGTGGCGGGCCCGATGCCGGTTCGCAGCCTGTCTCGATGCCCCGGTCGGCGCCGAAGGCGCAACGGGCGGATGAGTCGCCCATTGACCAGGGCATTACGGACGACGATGTGCCGTTTTAGCAATCAGGCAGATTACAACTTCGGAATTGCCTGAAGGAAACGCGAAAAATCGAACCGCGCTCCGAACAAGAAACGCAGGTCGTCGCGAGGGCTGGTGAATGGGCGCAGCAAGGTCTTATTTTTTTCGTCGGGCTCCGGCGGATAGGCGCCGCGGCCAATGTTCGCGCTAAAACCAATGACAAATACCGAGTGTGGGATCTTCAACAACCCTTCGAATGAGTACCGCCACGGCCGGACTCGATGGAGCGGGTGCGGAGGATCGGTCGGGCCGCTCGGGGCGCCAGGGGTCAAGTCGCGGATTGCCTCGAAATTGCCGAACTTGCCGGTGGTCACATCCACATAGCTGACCAGCTCCGGGCCCGTGTTGGTGTCGAAGTTGGTCTTGTCCTTCATGAAATTATGGAACACACCCAGCCGCAACCCATAGGCGTACGAAGTGAAGAAGCGGTTGGTGACATTTGTCGTAGTTCCGGCCGCGGGAGTGGTCACGGGCGCGGTGTCATCGGCCAGGGTCGTGAACCCGGCTTTAGCCAAAGGCGCGACAAAGAACGAGTACTTCGCGGTCCCCCGGTCCCAGTATCCGGTGGCTATAGGGAAATACGTGCCTGCCAGCAAACTCGCAGCTTTCTTAGAGCTTATAAATGTTGTCAGGTTGTCCGCGGCGGCCGAGCCTGGGTTCATCGCCTGCGTGGCCACGGAAGTTAACCGCGCGTCGAAATAGGTATTGATTCCGATATTCCCAAATCCGGGCTGGCTGGGTACGATCCACGCCCGATCGGCATCCAAGCCCAGGAAGATACCCGCTTGCGTACTGGACGACTGGAGGGCAAAGTCGCGGCTGTTGGAGAGGACAACTCCCGAAGTGAAGTAGTAACGGACACGGCCAAGGTCTAAGGGATCGACCACTGGCTCCTGCGCGGACGAATGGGAAGTTCCGGGGCTCCCCGTGCTGGTGTCAAAGGGTATCTCGACTACTTTCAGTTGATCGCCGGCAACCACGCCCCTAGAGAGCGTCAGGAACCACTGGCCGTTCGCATCCGTCTTGACGAACGGCTGTGACGCGCCTTGGGCGTCCAGGATGGTGACTGGTTTATCGTTCACGCGGGGAAAAATCCGGACCTCCACTGTGCCGCCCGCTTTGGTCGGCGTTCCGTTCCCGTAAAACTGGGTCTGACCGGGTACGACTTCATCCCGGATCTCCACATTTGCCGCGGCGCCGTTCCCGCCGCCACCGTTGCCGTTCGAAGCGACCATCGCTATCTCAATTCTCGGCCGCGATTGCACGGTCACAACCAGAACTGCCTCGCGCACGCATTTTGGGTCCGCCGATGTATCGGCCCTGGCGATAACGCATGCTTTGATCGGCTTCAACCCGGGCGCCACCGGCCTGATATCGCCGGAAAGCTGGCCGTTTTCGTCGATGGATATTCCCGCCGTATCGTCGCTTGCCGCCACCGCTTTGAATTTCAGGTCGCCCGTAATTTGGCCGCCGACATAGAGCGGGCCGTTGTAGCTGGAGCCAATGTATTGGACAGGGTGGATCTCCATAAGGTTGGAACCACCCGTTATCTTCAGCCGGCTCTGGACCTTGATCGCGATCTGGTAGTTAGCGACGGCTTTCGTGCAATCCGAGGACCCCGCGGGCGCGGCGCACAAGTCGAACTTTAGCGTCTTGCCGGACAATGTACCGTCCAGCGTTCCACTGATTTGCCCACTTGCGCTGACGCTCAATCCACCCGTGTCCTGGCCGGACGGCGTCACGAAGTCAGTCCCATTTTCGTGCGGAATATATTCGGGGCCTGTATAGGCGGTTCCGGCGTATTGGGTTGGGATTTTGTCAAGCACCGTGGGCGAATCGGCGCACAGCGCCGTCCAGCCGGCGAGGCCGCAAATCAGAGTTAATGCAAACTGCCTTCGAAAGGACCATGTTTGTAACATTTTGGGTTAGGTTGGATTATGTGACATTTTAAGGGCTATGTCAATTATTAGTTAAGGATCTCCCTAAAGACCGCCGTCCGTTACCGTCTTCGAGCCTGATATTTCCGATTTAGAACAAAACAAACCCTTATTGTATAGAGGCAAACTATTTAGAATCAGTTATTTACAATACAATACAATAATGCGGCGCCGCGCAGGCCGGGTCCACATTTCGGGCCAGAATCTTATTCTTCCCGCAGCACTACTGCGGGATCGGTACGGCTCGCGCGCCACGCCGGCAGCAGGCTCGCCAGCACCGATCCGAGAGCTAGAACAAGTGCGCTGCCGGCATAACTGAACCAGTCCGACGCCGGCGTTTCGAA
>DATDHK010000037.1:0-9733 GCA_036521635.1 Bryobacteraceae bacterium
GATAGCTTCCGGAGATTCCTGCCCGCTGGCGTGCACGCTGAGCATCGCATTGAACGATTGCGCAACATCGGCCAGCCGGTTCAGCCCTTCAAAACCCGGCCTAAAATTTGGAGCGATGAACTGCACTGTTTGCCCACGCGCTTTGAAAAATTCCAGAAAGAGGGAAAGGTCGCTTGCGGCCGTCGGCTCCGGAGAGCCGACGAAGGATATTTCGAAATCGAATCGGCGCCGCTGGGTTTGAATCTCGTCGTATGCCCGCGCGACAGCTTCGATCCCGAGGCTCGCGTCAATGTTGTACTTGGTAAAGCCGGTGGCTGGTGGCTGGTAATCGGTGGCCAGTGCCGCCGTGTATCCTTCGCGCCAACCGGAGATCGCGGCGCACCACATGGCCGTCTCGCATTCCGATGAAGACACCGACGCGAGATTTTTGCCGGTAGATTTGAGAATCGTCCGGAACGCATCAAAGGCCCCCAACGAAGCATTCACTTCGATGGCCGGCGCCGCACCCTGCGGGCGAGGCGCTAAGGCCGTATCCACCCGCTCGACGAACGTCCGCACATTCATCCGATCCGAGGGCGTAAACGGAACCGCGTTGATAACTATTTCACGGCCGGAGCTGGTCCGCATACGGCCGATCAACTGCGCGTCCGGAAACAATCCACTGGACGGCGACGACGCCGGCGCGATTCGAAGCAGCATTGTGCCGCCGGCTTCCGCAACCTTTCCCACGGCAATGTAATACACGGAGGGATGAATTGGATCCTTCTGCAGCGATCCTGCAAAAACGCTGAGGTTGGACAACCGGAGACTTTTGATGCGCGCAGCCAAGCGGCTCCGCACATCGCCGGTGAGTGCGCGGCCTTCCACCTGTTCAAGAAGCAGGTCCGCCAGCGCACCCGCTTCACTTGGCCTTACCATCACAGCTTCAATTGTTTCAGGTACTCGCGAAACTCGCCGCCCAGATCGTACCGGCGCATCGCAAACTCCACCGTCGCCTTCAGAAAACCGAGTTTGTCGCCGGCGTCATAGCGCGCGCCCTCGAAACAGTATCCGTAAATCGGACGAGTCCTGAGCAGGTGTTTCAAAGCATCGGTAAGCTGAATTTCTCCACCGCTTCCGGGTTCGATGGCTTCGATGGATTGAAAGACATCGGGCGTCAGTACGTAACGGCCAATGATGGCCAGATTGGAAGGAGCGTCCGACGGCTTGGGTTTCTCCACCAGATTCCGGATACGGAATAACCTGTCTTTTCCGCTATTGTGCGACATCGGTTCGGCGTCCACGGCGCCGTAAGCGGAGATCGCATCGCCAGGCACTTTCATCAAGGCGACGACCGACGCGCCATAAAACTCGTAGACGTCCAGTAGTTGACGCACGACGGGAATTTCGGACTCGATCACGTCGTCCGAGAGAACCACGGCGAACGGTTCGTTGCCCACCAATTCCTTCGTGCGCAGAACCGCGTGCCCCAGCCCCAGCGCTTCTTTCTGCCGGACGTAGGCGACGTTGATCATGTCGGAAACATTGCGGACAATCTCCAGCAGATCTTTCTTGCCCTTGGCTTCGAGAGTTTGCTCCAGCTCAAAACTTACGTCGAAGTGATCCTCAATCGCCGACTTGCCCCGGCCCGTCACGATGATGATGTTCTGAATGCCCGAATGCAGGGCCTCTTCGACGCCGTACTGAATGAGGGGTTTGTCCACCAGCGGCAACATTTCCTTAGGCTGGGCTTTGGTGGCGGGCAGAAATCGAGTGCCGAGTCCGGCTGCGGGGAAAACAGCCTTGCGAACTTTGGGGATCATCAAAACCATTGTCTGATTTTTGTGGGGCAGGATGGTATCCTGCGGCCGATTGGTAATCGGCCTATTCGGAAAAGCTTTATTATTGACGGGCCGATTACTAATCGGCCACAGGTTGCCAACCTGCCCTACACCCCCGGATTTGCGCACTTTGGCAGCGGAATTAAGCGTTTCGATGGCAAGTTGCTCGCCCGCAACGGCAGTCACGCTATAATCGGGTTTTACCCCACTGCTCTGCCACAATCTGGCGGCATTTTTGGAGAGGTGAATGGCTTACGTAATTGCAGAACCCTGTATCGGCACCAAAGACGCTTCGTGCATCGATGCGTGCCCGGTGGATTGCATCCATCCCAAGAAGGACGAACCGAACTTCGCCGAGTTGAACATGATTTATATCGACCCGGTGGAGTGCATCGATTGCGGCGCCTGCGTTCCCGTCTGCCCCGTGTCGGCAATTTTCGCGCTGGACGATCTTCCGGAAAAGTGGTCCAACTTCGCTCAGACCAACGCCGAATACTTTGGCCGGTAGACCGCCGAACTGGTATCCGTTTCCCAGATGCAGACTTCCGATATCCGCACTGGCGCTTCGTTTTTCATTCCTACGCTAACGCGATCGTAAAAGTACTTGGCGAGGTTTTCGGCCGACGGGTTGATGGCGTCAAAGGGCGGCAGATCGTTGATGAATTTGTGATCGAGATACGCGATCACTTCATCGATCAGACTTTTCAATTCCAGGAAATCCACCAGCAGCCCGGTTGAATCCAGCTGCTCGCCTGCAACGGTCACGCGGACCCGAAAGTTATGGCCGTGCACGTTCTCGCAACCGCCTTTGTAGTCGCGCAAGGCGTGGCCGGCCGCAAAGGTCTGTTCCACGGAAACTTCAAACATCGAAAAATCTCTCCACGGCCCTCAGGTCGGTAGTGAAGGCATAATCCGGCAGGCTGTCGAAGAACACCTGACCGTAGCGCTGCTTCGTAATTCGATTATCCAGCATCACCAGCACGCCGCGGTCGTTCTTGCTGCGGATCAGACGTCCGAATCCCTGCTTCAGGGCCAATGCGGCTTGTGGAATCTGATAGTCGTAAAAGGGATTGCCGCCGTCTTCTCTGATCCGCTCGATTCTGGCTTCCACCACTGGATCGCTGGGCACCGCGAACGGCAGCTTGTCGATGATGACGCAGCTCAACTGATCGCCCTGAACGTCCACGCCCTGCCAGAATGACGACGTCGCAAAAAGAACGCAATTCGGCGTGCGGCGAAATTCCTCAAGCAGTGCATTGCGGGGACCGGTGCCTTGCAGCAAAGTCGGATAATCCACCTCGAGCGAAACGCGATCATAGACCATCCGCATCTGCTGGTAACTGGTGAACAGGACAAACGCGCGGCCGCGGCTATGGGTCAAGATGCGCGTGACCTCTTCGGCGGCGGCCTTCGCGAAAGCGGGAGTGCGCGGGTCCGGCAGGTGCTGCGGCACATACAGCAGCGCCTGCTTTTGATACTCGAAATGACTGGGCACCACCAGCGAGCGCGTGCTAATAATTCCAAGCCGCTTTTCGGTGAACTCAAACGTCCCGCCCACGGCCAGCGTCGCCGAAGTCAGGATAACGGTGTCAAGCTCGTCGAACAGTTTTTCGGACAGCACGCTGGCCACATCGATTGGAGTGGCCTGCAGGAAGCAGCCTCTGCCGCGGCGCTCCACCCAGTAAACGAAGGAGCGATTATCGCCCCGGCTCCAAAATGAGAGCTGGGTCTTGAGTTCCACCGCGCGGCGTTGCAGCGGGATTACTTCTTCGGGAGCGTTTTTGACAAGCTGCAAGTGCGTCGAAAGCAGCTCCAGGGACAATTGCAGACCCTGGTACTCGTCGTCATGCTGCTCGAAAAATGCAGTGTGCCCCTTGAAGCTGACACGGCCTTCGCTCGCGCCGAAGAGGTCAAAGAACCGGGCAGCGTGCTCATCCAGGGTCATCAGCGTGCGGTCCAGCTCGCCGGAGCCGAATTGTTTCGCTCTCGAAACCGCGGCGACGTCGCGCGCCAGTTCCTGGAACTGATAGTTACTCACACCGGCGCCGAAGTATTTGCCGGCGACGTCTTCGATCTCGTGCGCTTCGTCGAAAACCACGGCGGCGTATTCGGGAATGATTCCGCCAAAGTCTTCGTCCTTCACCGCCAGGTCGGCAAAGAACAGATGGTGGTTCACGATGATAATGTCGCTCGAATGCGCGCGCTGATGCATCTGCGTGAGAAAGCAGCGCTCGAACTGCTGGCACTTTTGGCCGGTACACAACTCACGCCGCGCGTCCACCTTATGCCAGGTCGTGCTCGCTTCCGGTAGGGTCTTGATCTCGGCGCGATCGCCGGTTTCGGTGGTCTTCTCCCACTCGCGGATAATCTGAAAATCCGCGATCTCTTCCAGACCGGTGAGGATAGGCTCGCGCTCGGCGTCGTAGATTTTTTGGCGGCACGCGAAATTATTGCGGCCCTTCATGTAGCAAACTTCGAGCGGCCGGTCGAAGTGTTTCTGAAGAAAAGGAATGTCCTTGTAAAAGAGTTGCTCTTGCAGGTTCTTGGTGCCGGTGGAGATCACCACACGCTTGCCGGAAAGGATGGCGGGCACCAGGTACGCCAGGGTCTTGCCGGTTCCGGTGCCGGCATCCACCAGCAGATGTTTCTTTTGCGCCAACGCCGACTCGATTGCCTCCGCCATCTCGAGCTGTCCGGCCCGGAATTCGAAGCGCGGGTGCCATTTGGAAAGAAGGCCGTTCCGCGAGAAAAATTGACGCACGTTGGGCGCCTTGGTTGCGGAGGACATCCTCTCTTATTCTAGTGTTAGTGACCGTCGGCTCTCGAATCTTGCTCTGCTTCTACGCTTGTTCCGCTGTCGCGCAGATGCGAGTAGCCGTGATTGCACATCGCGGCGAACATCTGCATCACCCGGAGAACACTTTGCCTGCGTATCAGGCCGCCGTCGACGCCGGCGCGGATTTCATCGAAGTCGACGTGCGCACAACTTCGGACGGCAAGCTGGTCATGATGCACGATGCCACGGTGGATTCCCAGACCAATGGCAAGGGCGCGGTGAAGGGCATGACGCTCGCTGAGATCAGGGCTCTGGATGTGCACGGGGCCAAGGCGCCCACCTTCGACGAAGTGCTGGCCCTTGCCCGCGGCAAGATCGGCATTTATGTGGACAGTAAACAGGTGTCCGCGGCCGACATGATCGCGGCCGTCGAACGCCACGGCATGCAAGATCGAATCGTGGTCTACGGCGGCTACCAATATCTGAAAGACGTGGCTGCGCTGCGTCCGAATATCAAGGTCATGCCGGAGTCTGTGAGCGCCGCCTTTTGCCGGAAGTTAATCGACGAGTTTCATCCTCAGGTGATTGCGTTCAGCGCCGGCGATTTCAAGGATGAAATCATCGCGCTTGCAAAAAATGCGAAGGCGGATATTTACGTCGATCGTTTCGGTGAAGCCGACAATCCAATCTCTTGGCAAGACGCCATCGACCGGGGCGCCACCGGGATTCAGACCAATAAGCCCGCCGAACTGGTTGGATATTTACGTTCCCGCGGATACCATCAGTAAGCCGCGAATGAACGCCGATTAACGAAGATAAACAAAATCGTTTTCATCTGCGTTAATCTGCGTTCATCGGCGGCCATCCTCCCTGTGTGCTATTATTAGATTTCCCCAAGCTACGAGGTTTCAGTGGATAGGCTTACCCGAAAAGAACTCAAGAGTGACCGGTTTGCGCTGGAAGTTCAGCACAGCGTCCAGTATGTGTCCGGACATCGCCAGCAGTTGGTTCGATGGGGCGGTGTCGCGATCGGCGTGGTGGTTGTCATCGTCGCTGTGTTCGCATATCTCAACCATGAGCGCACGGTCCGGCAAGCTGCGCTGCACGCCGCCTTGCAGATCCAGAACGCAAATGTCGGCCCCACGCAAAATGAATTCGTTCTCTCTTTTCCAACCGCGGCAGAGCACAATAAAGCATCCGTGAAGGCTTTTACCGAACTCGCGGCTAAGTACTCGGGGTCGGACGAAGGCACAATCGCCCAATACATGCTGGGGACCAATGCCGCCGATCAGGGCAACATGGCCGAAGCGGAGAGGCATCTAAAAACGGTGGTCGATTCCGGCAACTCCTCTTATGGCTCGCTGGCCAAGCTGTCGTTGGCTTCGATTTACGCGAGCGAAGGCAAGCAAGCTGAAGGTGAGAAACTGATTCAATCCTTGATCGATCATCCCACCGTTGTGGTTTCCAAAGAACTGGCGACCATCTCGCTGGCTGAACTGGTTATGCATTCCGATCCCGCGCGGGCCCGCAAGCTGCTTGAGCCGCTGCGAGGCAGTCCGCGCCCCAACGTCAGCAAGGCCGCTCTTTCCGCGCTTTCCGATATTCCGCCGAAGTGACCGCTCTCGGCCGCTTGCGCTTTCCAGTCGGCCACAGTTTAGGCCGCCGGTATCCTGAGCTGCCGCATCCTTACCGCAACGAATTTCAGCGCGATCGCGATCGTATCATTCACTCCCACTCGTTTCGCAGGCTGGAAAACAAAACGCAGGTCTTTCCGGCGGGAATTTCCGATCACTTTCGCAATCGCTTGACTCACACCATCGAGGTCGCCCAGATCGCGCGAACGGTGGCGGCCGCGCTCGAGCTCGATGAAGATCTCACCGAAGCGCTGTCGCTGGGACATGACATCGGCCATCCGCCCTTCGCGCACGCCGGCGAAGAGGAGCTGGATCGCCAGATGCGCCGGTTCGGCGAACGCTTCGATCACAATCTGCATGCATTGCGCATCGTTGAATCGTTCGAGCATCGCTATGCGCGCTTTCCCGGATTGAACCTCACTTTTGAAGTCCGGGAGGGCATCGCGAAACACTCGCGCGATTTTGAAAGCGGCGAGAATCCGGCCCTGGATGAATATCTGCCGGGCTTGCGTCCGCCGCTGGAAGCGCAGTTGATCGACTTGGCGGACGAGATCGCGTACAATACCGGCGACTTGGATGACGCGTTTTCCGCCGGCATGTTTGAAATCCACGACGTTCGCAATGCCGTAACTGAATTCGACAAGCGGTACGAAGAAGCCGAGGGCCAGTTTCCCGGGGCGACGGATCGCGAACGCTTTCAAGAAGTGGTGCGCGGATTGGTGGACGAATTGGTTTCCGGTTTCGTCCAGGGCACGCTGCGGGCCGCCACGGACGCCGGCGCAGCGATTCCGGATGACGTACGCCAATGTCCCCGGCGCCTGGCTTGCTTCACGCTGGCCAGTCACGCGACGAACCGGCAATTGAAACAATTCCTCCACCATTTTGTTTATTTTTCGGAGCCGCTCGCGGAGGCGCGCCGGCGCTCCGCTGGCATGCTCGCGGAGCTGTTTGAATTCTATCTGGCGAATCCCGGGAAGCTGCCGGAGAGCTACGTGGAGTCGCTGGCCGTTGCGCCCATCCATCGCGTGGTGTGCGACTACATCGCGGGAATGACGGACGGTTTTTTCCTGCGTTGCTTTCAACAAGTGCTCGGCGTACGATAAGACTTGCCGGGCCCCCCGTCATGAAATGCAAAATCTGTGAGACGCGCAAGCCGCGCCGCTATTGTCCGGGAGTGGCCGGCGATATTTGTTCGATTTGTTGCGGCTCTGAGCGCGAAGTAACCGTAAGTTGCCCGCTCGATTGCCCCTACCTGGTGGAAGCGCGCCTGCATGAAAAGGCCCGCGAACAAGCGCCGCAGGCACTGCCCCATGCGGACGTCCGGGTAACGGAAGAATTTCTGCGCGACAATGAGCCGTTGCTGATTTTTCTGGGCGCCACTCTTTTGGATGCGTCGCTCAATACCGCCGGCATTGTGGATTCCGATGTGCGCGAGACGCTCGATACATTGATTCGAACGTATCGAACTCTTCAAACCGGTCTGTATTACGAGACGCTTCCGTCCAATCTTTTGGCCGCCGGAATTCATCAAAAAACGCAGGAGGCGATCGAGACGCTACGCAAAGAGCTGAGTGAAAAAGGATCCAGGCCCATCCGCGACGTCGAAATCCTGGGAACGTTCGTGTTTCTTTATCGCGTCGCGGTGCATCAGGATAACGGGCGGCCGCGCGGCCGGGCATTCATCGATTATTTGCGTGGAGTCTTCCCGATGAAATCTTCCGGTGAGGCGGATGCGCCGTCGCTAATTCAGGTATGACCGGCTTCATTGTATTCGCTCATGGCTCGCGCATGGAATCCGCCAACCAGGCCGTGCGCGACATCGCGGACCGGATGGCCAAGGCCGGCGATCACCAGGTGGAACCGTCGTTTCTGGAATTGGGAGAGCCCGACTTGGCCGGCGCAGCCAAGCGCCTGGCCGCTCGCGGCGTCTCGCGCATCGTTGTCATTCCGTATTTCCTGACGTTGGGTACGCATCTGCAACGGGACCTGCCGAAGTTGGTGCGCGAGGCCGCGGCATCGATCGGAACCGTGGAAATAAAGGTGACGCCGCCGCTGGACGGGCATCCGGCGCTACTCGAAGCCCTGCTCGATCGCGCCAAGGATGGCGCATGAGGGCGATGCTACTCGAAACTCGCGAGCTTGCTCCCGAGGTCCGGCACTTTGTATTCGAAATTCCCGAGGCGCAGGAGATCCAGTTCAAGGCCGGCCAGTTCGTTTCGTTCAACGCTTTGCTGGATGGCAAAAAAATCACGCGGCCCTATTCGCTCGCGTCGCTTCCCCGCGGAAATCGTTTTGAGCTGTGCCTCAATCGCGTGGACGAGGGTATGTTCTCGCCGCACCTCTTTGACATGCAGCCTGGCGATGCGGTGGAGACCAGCGCGCCGCTTGGTTTCTTCGTCATTCGAAATCCCGCCAAGGACGCGCTGTTCATCGCCACCGGCACGGGCATCGCGCCGTTCCGTCCGATGGTTCGGGAGTATTTGGAAAATCCGGCGGCGAAGGATCTCACGCTGCTATTCGGCATCCGTTTCGAAAACAGCGTTTACTATGGGGACGAATTTGAGGCGCTGGTGCGCCAACATCCGAATTTCCGTTTTTGGCCCACGCTGAGCCGACCGGAAACAAACTGGCAGGGCCGCACCGGCCACGTGCAGGCGCATTTGATGGAGGCCCTGGCCGGCCGGCGCGATCTCGACATTCACATCTGCGGCATGAAGGCGATGGTGGACGACGTCCGCGGCATGCTGAAGGAATTGGGCTTCGATCGCAAGCAGATTATTTTCGAAAAGTACGACTGATGAATCGCACGATTACTTTGTCTGGTTTGCTGTTGTTGGTGTTTGCGGTAACAGTTGTGATACTGCTGCAGGTGCTGCCGGGCCCGCACAAGCCGACCGATTACCTGGTGATCGGCGCGGTAGCAACCCTGCTGTGCATTGTGCTTTTATTTTTCCTGCTAATCAAGCGCTCATAGCCGGATTTTGTGGGGCAGGATGGCATCCTGCCGCCGATTGAAAATCGGCCTTCTGTAGCTTCCGGTAGTAGTCTAAATCCAGCGACACGCCGATTACCAATCGGCGGCAGGTTACCAACCTGCCCCACAATATTTTTGCTTATCTCACCAATCGCACTTCCACGGACTTGTAGATCTCTTTAGTCTGATCCAGGCTCGCAAACTCCACTCCCGGCAGCTTCGTCGACGCAGTGCCCGCCGCGACGCCCCACCTTACCGAATCCGCAAAATCCTTCTTCTTGCGATTCGCCCACACGAACGCCGCCGCCAGAGCGTCGCCCGCTCCCAACGGCGAAACCGCGTCGATGCGCGGCGGAACGGCCTCCAACAAATGAGTGCCATTCATCGCCACCACGCCGCGGCTCCCCAAAGACAAGATCACGGATTCCGCGCCCATGGCCTTGATGCGTGTGGCCGCTTCCACAAAATGAGCGCGCGTGATCAGCGCGCGATTCAGCAGACGCTCGGCTTCCTGCTCGTTGGGCGTCAC
>DATDHK010000038.1:0-1865 GCA_036521635.1 Bryobacteraceae bacterium
ATTTTTTCGTGGGAGAATCCCCGCCAGATGGGTACTAACGCTAACTCCGCCCGCCTAACTCTGTCGGCGCTGTTAGTCGCATCTTTTGCGCTAGCCGCGGATGAGGTCACCTTTACGAAGGACGTGGCGCCCATCTTCCAGCGCGCCTGTCAGAATTGCCACCGTCCTGGCGCAATCGCTCCCATGCCGTTGTTGACCTATCAGGACGCGCGGCCGTGGGCCCGCTCGATCAAAGAAAAAGTCCTGCGCCGCGAGATGCCGCCCTGGCACATCGATCGCAATGTCGGCATCGCCAAGTTCAAGGGCGATCCGTCTTTGAGCGACGCCGAGATCGCGATCATCGCGAAGTGGGTGGACCACGGCTCGCCCGCGGGCAGTCCCGGCGACATGCCGCGGCCGCGCCAGTTCAGCGACGTCGACAAATGGCATATCGGCAAGCCGGATCTGATCGTCTCCATGCCGAAGCCGTACAAGCTGAAGGCTAACGGACCTGACGAATTTTACGATATCGACGTCGACCCGGGGTTCACCGAAGATCTGTACGTCCAGGCGGTGGAAACCAAACCGGAGCCGGAAGGCTTCAAGGTTGTGCACCACGCCACCGCGAACCTGATCGAAGACGAGGAGGACGACCCGGTGGGTTTGTTCTTCAATGAATACGCGCTCGGCAAGAGCGGCGACATTTTCCCGGCGAACTCGGGGCGCTTGATCAAGGCGGGATCGAAGATCCATTTCAACCTGCATCTGCATCCGGATGGGAAAGAGACTCCGGTCAGCGTCTCGATCGGCCTGAAGCTTTTCCCGAAGGGCGCTGTGCCAAAGTACGTGGCGTTCACCCAGCATATGGGTGACGCAATGGAGCTCGATATTCCGGCCGGCCAAGTGGCGCGGCACGATGGCTACTTCCGGTTGCCGAAGCCGGCGGTGGTTTCTGCCTTTCAACCCCACATGCACAACCGCGGCAAGGCGATGTGCATGGAGGCGATCTACCCGGACATTCGGGCGGACTCGGCGCGCCCCGGGCCGGCCCGCACCGAGACATTGAGCTGCGTAAGCAACTATCAGTTCGCTTGGCACATCACCTATCCGTACGCGGAGGACGTGGCGCCGCTGCTGCCCGCGGGGACCATCATTCACGTCATCGGCTGGCACGATAACACCGACAACAATAAGTACAATCCGAATCCCCGAAACTGGGTCGGATACGGACAGCGGACGATCGATGAAATGAGCTTCGCCTGGGTCAGTCTGTTCTACGTTGACGACGCCGATTTCCAGCAGCGCCTCGAAGCCAGAAAAGCTGTGACGGCCACGCAGTAATGTGTTGGATGCGCTTCGGCGGTTCGATCTGCGCGCTGGCCGGCAGCTTGACTCTGGCGGCGTGGAGCCAAACGTCGCCTCCCACCGAGATTCCCCAGGTGAGATTTTCCACGGGCCAGGACATCGTGCCGGTGTTTGAAGGATGGATCAGAAACCGCGACGGCACGTTCGATATGGTGTTCGGTTACTTCAACCGGAATTGGAAGGAAGAGCCGGTAGTCGCGGCCGGACCCGACAATAAAATCGAACCAGGCGCGCCGGATCGTGGGCAGCCGACCTATTTTTTGCCGCGACGGCAGGCGTTCATCTTTCGAGTTCAGGTACCGCCGGATTGGGGCCAGAAAACCCTCACCTGGAGCATCACCGCGCATGGCCGCACCGAGAAGGCGTACGGCGAACTGCTGCCGGTGGAGGAAATCACCGAGCGCATTGTCATGACGCGCGGAAATCTGAATCCCGGCGACGACGATCCCAATCGGCCGCCATCCATCATACTCGCGCCGATTGCGGCGGCCAGCGTGAGCAGTCCGGTGGTGTTGACCGCG
>DATDHK010000039.1:0-22392 GCA_036521635.1 Bryobacteraceae bacterium
CTCGATTTTGCGGTGCAGCGAGGATGTTGAAACCTGGCCGCTGAAAATTGTTTGGCCGCCGCGTTCGATGGTGCAGGTCATTTCGAGCGCGTAAGGGTTGCGCAATTCATCGGCGGTTACGATCACCGGCCCTAGCGCGCACGCGCCGGTATAAATTTTGGATTGCGGCAGGTACAGAGGATTCTCGCGCTCAATGTCCCAGGCGGAGACATCGTTGGCGAGCGTGTATCCTACGATTGCGCCATTCGATCCGAGCAGCACCGCCAATTCCGGCTCGGGCGCGGTGAAGCGCGAATCCTGACGGATGCCGATGGGTTGGCCGGGTCCGACGCAAACTCGCGCGGTCCCTTTGAAAAAGATTTCAGGGCGCGGCTCACGATAGACGTAGGCGTAGAAACCCTCACGGGTTCCGTGCTCGGCATCGCGAAACGAGGCGCTGGATTCATAAGTGCAGCCGCACGCCCAGACTTCTTTGGGATGCACTGGAATCAGCGGCCGGGCGCGCTCGCGATGCGTGGCCGCAAGCCTGGCCGCCAGTTCGGTGAGCGGCGCTGCTTCTTTCTCCGAGCGCGAGATCAGGCCCGCAACCGTGTATTCGGGAATTGGCCGCGTGGTGTCGCCTTCGAAGATTGCCGCGGTTGTCGCGCCATTCCATTTGATTTGCCCCAGTCGCATCAGTATTTCAAATAGACTGTTTTGTAGTCGCTATAGAATTCCAGCGCGGCCGGGCCTTGCTCCTTCGATCCGAAGCTGGAATCCTTCGTGCCTCCGAAGGGCAACTGGTATTCCACACCGGCGCTCGGAAGATTCACGGTGAGCAGGCCGGCCTCCATGCGGTTCACAAATTCGAACACGCGGCTGACGTTGGTGGTCTGTATGGATGCCGAGAGTCCAAATGGAATGTCGTTGGCGATTTGCATGGCGTCTTCGAAATTCTTGGCGCGCATGACGGCCAGGACTGGGCCGAAAATTTCTTCGCGCGCGATGGTCATCGTGGGGGTTACGTCGGCGAAGATCGTTGGCTCGATGAAATAACCCTTGTCGAAATCTTTTCCGGTTAGGCGATTGCCGCCCACGCGCGGCGCGCCGGCTTCCTTGCGGCCGATGTCGATGTACTGCAAATCTGTTTCGAGCTGGCCTTTATCTACGGCGGGGCCGATGTCGATTCCGGGCTGCATGCCGTCACCGACCTTCAGTTTTTTCGTGCGGTCCACCAGCGCTTCGACGAATTTGTCGTAGATGGATTCTTCGACGATCACGCGGCTGGTGGCGGTGCACTTTTGACCGGTGGAGAAGAAGGCTGCATTCACTGTGTTCTCTACCGAGGAGTGGAAGTCGGCGTCGGCCAGCACGATGGTCGGGTTCTTGCCGCCCATTTCGAGCTGGATGCGCAACGATCGCTTGGACGCTTCGGTGTGCAGCCAGCGGCCGACGTCGCAAGAGCCGGTGAATGAAATCGCTTTTACCGATGGCGCTTCCACCAGCGCTTTGCCGAGTTCACCGCCGGAACCGGCCACGAAATTCACGACGCCTTTGGGAATGCCGGCTTCATGACACGCTTCCACGATTCGCCAGGCGCTGAGCGGCGCAGCCGACGCCGGTTTTACCACGATGGTGTTGCCGCAAATCAGCGCGGGCGCCATTTTCCAGCTTGGAATCGCGCTGGGGAAATTCCATGGGGTCACGAGGCCGATGACGCCGATGGGTTTGCGGATAGCGAACATGTGGACACGCTCGCGCTCGGAGGGAACCAGGAGGCCGGGCAAGCGCGATCCTTCGCCCGCGAAGTAGCGGAAGATGTTGATGGACCGGCGGACTTCGCCCTTCGATTCCGGAAGGGTCTTGCCTTCTTCGCGGGTCATTTCCGAGGCGATTTGGTCGAACTTGCGGTCGAGAATTTCCGCGACCTTGAAGAGTAAATTGCCTCGGGCTGGGGCGGGCAAGGCGGACCATCCTGGGAGGGCCTGGGCTCCGGCGCCGAAGGCCGATTGCATATCGGGGGCGGAGCCTTTTACGAAGAGGCCAACGACTTCATCGGTGTTGGCCGGGTTGCGATTTTCGAAGGTGGGTCCGGAGACCCATTCGCCGTCGATGTAGTTTCGGAATATTTCGGGCATTTAGGTGTTGACAACCGCTCCCTTACGGTCGCGGCTCGGAAACGCATCGAATCCGCAACCGAGCCGCGACCGTAAGGGAGCGGTTATGAGTACTAGAATTGGACTTTCGGGGGTGTTCGCGCGCCTGGCTCCGTTTTGAAATATGCGTCGTTGCGGTGGAAACCGAATAGCGAGGCGGCGATGCTGGTGGGGAACAGCTCAATATCGGTGTTGTACTTTTGCACGGAGTCGTTGTACTTGCGCCGCTCTACCGCAATGCGATTTTCAGTGCCGGCCAGCTCGTCTTGAAGCCGCAGAAAGTTTTCGTTCGACTTTATTTGCGGATAGTTTTCCATGATAACCAGAAGTCTGCTAAGAGCGCCGTCCAGACGGGAGTTCGCATCGATCTTTTCCTGCGGATTCCGCGCGCCGCCGAGGGCCGCTCTGGCGTCCGTCACTTCCTTGATCACTGCTTGTTCCTGTTTCGCGAAACCCTGCACGGTCGCGACCAGGTTGGGAATCAAATCCGCGCGGCGCTGTAGCGCCACGTCCACCTGGGCCCACGCTCCATTTACCGATTCGCGCTCCGTCACCAGTGTATTCCTCGAGCCCATGGCCCACCCGAACACCACCAGGCCAACCAACACCAGGACGCCGATTATCACCAATCCGATTTTCATCTGTTCCTCATTTCTCAAGATGGTCGACATGCGCGACCGCCGCTTCAATCTGCTTCAGATAATTCGCGAACAAAGTTTCTGCATCCACGTCACCGGACTTCGTCTTTCGTTCCCGCAAATCGAGCAGAGTATCGAACGGCGAGCTGTCCACGCCCATCGCCGGAAGATTGCGGGCCACTTCGCGCTTCTGCCATTCCACTTGAATTCCCGTCAGCAGCAAGGCGTGGCGCGAGAGGACGAAGAAGCTGGACACGGAATCGATCATCAGGCGCAGCAGGGCCGGTTTATCGCCGAGTACGCTGGCGGCCTTTTGCCGCAACCGGAGCAGCTTCGCGCGCAGCTCGTGCTCCACTTGCGCCCGATAGAACGATTTGTCGATCGCCAGGCCCTCGATGACGTCTTTGCCAAAAAGAACACGGCGGCGCTCCTGCATATCGTGAAACTCGATGGGAAAACAGTCGGTGGAGGTGCGCACTTCTTCTTCGCTCAAAAGCAGCGGGTCCGGATTTCCATCGCCGCGCCACCATTTGAAAACCGGCTCGCAAGCGGCCAGCTCCGCCGGCGTCACCCGGGTAAGAACGCATAACACGTTCAGATCGGAAAACTCCTGGTGATGATCGCCGGTTGCGGCGGACCCATACAGAATGACGGCGAGCAGGCGGTCCTGTTGGGCCTGACGCAGACGATCCACTAATTCCTGAAGCTTTTTTTCCATGATTACCAGCTACCTGACGCGCCTCCGCCACCGGAGTCGCCACCGCCGAACCCGCCGAATCCTCCGCTACCGCCTCCGCCGCCGCCAAAGCCGCCGCCACCCCAGCTACTGCCTCCGCCCCCGCGTCCTATTAGGTTACCGAGAAACATGCCGGTCAACAATCCGCCGACGCCGCCACCGCCTCCTCCGCTCCTGCGCAGGAAAAATAGCAACGCGATTACGCCGAGCACGATGACCGGCCATGGGAGTCCATTGCCGCGCCGCGGAGCCACGCGCCGGCGGGCAGGCCGCAAACTGAAATCGAGCGCGACACCTTTCGCCGCGGCGATGCGGGAGCCCATTTCTTCCGCGGCGGCAAACAGGGCTTGGCCATAGGCGCCCTGCCGAAATAGGGGCTGGGCTTGGCGCAGAACACTGCCCGCGAATCCGTCTGGGAGGATGGGCTCCAGGCCGTAGCCCACTTCGATGCGGTCTTTGTGGTCTTTGATGGCGGCCAGCAGAAGGATGCCCTCGTCCTTGCCTTTTTTGCCGACGCCCCATTTGCGGTAGAGGGTGTTGGCTGCGTCTTCGATCGGCAGATCGTCTAACGTGTCTATTGTCACGATCGCCATTTGGACGCCGGTGGCCTGCTCGACGCGGCCGCAATAGGCTTCCAGTTGTGCGCGCGATTGTTGATCGAGGACGTGGGCGAAGTCGCTGACGTAGCCTTGGGGTTTGAGGGAATTGAGGTCGAGGGCGAAGAGGGAGGCGGCCAGGAGCAGGAATGTGGGGCAGATTTGTAATCTGCCGCCGATTGTAAATCGGCGTTTCGGAGTTTCCGGTAATACAGCGGCACGCCGATTTACAATCGGCGGCAGGTTGCCAACCTGCCCCACAAAATCGGACTGAGTTTTCTTCGGTTGGTTGCGGGCGTTTAGCAGGCTAAGTCCTCGCGCTTGATCTTGAAGCCGCCCAGGTTGCCCAGCATCGCCAGCGTTATGTTCTTGGGGTTGAAAAACTCCTGGGCGATTTTTTGCACCTGGACAGCGCTGACATCCTCGATGCTCTGGATCATTTCATCGAGAGTGAAGAAGCGCTTGAAGTAAATCTCCTGCCGCGCCAGATTGCTCATCCGGCTGGAGGTGGATTCCAAGCCCAACATGAACGAACCCTTGAGGTGATCCTTGGCGCGCCGCAATTCCTCGGCGGGCACCAGATTCTGCTTGATCTCGCGCAATTCCTTAACGATGCATTCCACCACTTTGCCGGCCGATTCAATGGACGTGCCGGCGTAAATCGCCATGCATCCGGTATCGCGATACATGCTGAGGTCGGAGTAGACGGAATACGCCAAACCCAGTTTCTCGCGAATGTTCTGAAACAGCCGCGAACTCATCCCGCCGCCCAGCACGGTGTTCAGCACGTAGCAGGCGAAGCGGAGCTCGTGCGGGAAAGGATACGCCGGTACGCCCATGTAGAGGTGCGTCTGCTCCAGCGAACTCTTATTTTTGAACACCAGGCGTGCATGTGGAACCGGCGCTTGCGCGGGCGGAAGCGCCCGGGTGACGCGAAGATCTTCAAAGTGTTCGCGCGCCAAATCCACCAGACGCTGGTGGTTCAGATTGCCGGCCGCGGTGATCACGATATTCGCCGGCGAGTAATAGCGGCGGTAATAATCGTGAATCATTTCCCGATGGAATTTCCTGACGGTGTCCTTGGTGCCGATGATGGGCTTGCCCAGGGGATGATCCTTATAGAAATTGCTGGAGAAGATCTCGTGCAGCAAGTACTCCGGGTTGTCGACATCCATCTTCAGCTCTTCGAGGATGACGCCCTTTTCCTTCTCGATGTCCTCTTTGCGGAATAGCGGGTTCCGCACCATGTCGGCCAAGACGTCGAAAGCCAGCGGCAGATGTTCATCCAGAACCTTGGTGTTGTAGCTCACCAGTTCCTTGGCGGTGAAGGCATCCAGGCCGCCGCCGATGGAATCCACCGAACGGGCGATGTCTTCGGCCGACCGGTGCTTGGTTCCCTTGAACACCATGTGCTCGATAAAATGCGAGATCCCGTTTTCGTCGGGGGCTTCGCAGCGCGATCCAGTGGTGATCCAAACGCCCAGCGAGACGGATCGGACGTGGGCCATCCTTTCGGTAATCACGCGAACGCCATTCGGCAGCGTGGTGTTTAGAATGTCGCGACTTTCGGGAGGTGTAGCCTTTGCCATGTTCTAACTCCATCTTATCGCGGATTGGGCGCTGCGGCTCGTGTTATACTGGTCAATGCCGTGCAAACTATTGTAGGACTTGAACTTCCAGACCTACAGGAAGCCTTGGGAAGCGGCGTTCCAACCTTCCGTGCCCGTCAGGTATACGACGCGGTGTACCGCCAGAAGGTGACGGACCTTCTCCAGATCACATCACTCCCCGTAACTCTAAGAAATGAATTGGGTTCGCGTCATGCGTTGGGTCTGCCGACGCTGTCCAAAGAGTACCGGTCCGTCGATGGAACCCGCCGGTATTTGCTGGGGTTGGAGGATGGGCGAACGGTGGAAACGGTTCTGATGCCCGAGGACGGCCGCGACACGATTTGCATTTCGAGCCAGGTGGGTTGCCCGGTGAATTGCCAATTTTGCCTGACGGCTTTGATGGGCTTGGAACGCAGCCTGACGGCGGGCGAGATTGTGGGCCAGGTTTTGTTCGTGATGAAGGCGCATCAGCTTTCTACTGGGGTGGATCGGCTCAATATCGTGATGATGGGGATGGGCGAGCCGTTGCTCAATCTTCCCAATGTGCTGAAGGCCACCAGGATTCTGGTTGACCCGGATGGCGTTGGGTTGCCGGTGCGGCGGATCACGGTCTCGACGGCGGGCATTGTGCCGAAGATCGAAGAGTTGGGGCGAGAGCACGTTCGGCCGAGGCTTGCGATTTCTTTGAACGCATCCAATGAAGAACAGCGGCGGGAGTTGATGCCGATCACGCGCAAGTATTCCTTGAAAGACCTGCTGGAGGTTTGCCGGACTTATCCGCTGCGATCCTGGGAAAAGCTGACGTTTGAATATGTGCTGCTGAAGGGCGTCAACGACACGGACGCGGATGCGCGGCGCGTGGCGAAGCTGCTGGCCAACCTGAATGCGAAAGTGAATTTGATTGCTCTGAATCCGGGTCCCGGGATTGCTTATGAGACTCCGGAGCCGGAGCGGGTGCACGCTTTTCAAGCGATCGTGCGGAGATCGTTGCCGTGCTTTGTGCGCAAGCCGCGCGGGCTGGATATTTATGCGGCTTGCGGGCAATTGAAGCGGCTGTAGGGCAGGTTGCCAACCTGCCGCCGATTTGAAAATCGGCCTTTTTCGGTGAAGCAATCGCAAGCAACACGCCGATTTGACAATCGGCGGCAGGTTGCCAACCTGCCCCACAATTAATTCAGGGCGTGCGGGGTGATGTCGGCCTGCGTTAATCCCAGGGCCCACTTGATCGCTTCCAGGTACATTTTCTGGACGTCTTTGCGATCCCAACTTTCTTCGCGATGACCGAGAGTGTTGTAGTAGACGCGTCCTTTGCCATGCATTTTCGCCCAGACGATCGGGAAATCTTTATCGGCGCGATGTTCCGGCATTACTCTTGGATTGCTTAGTTCCAGTTTGTTGGCATCCAGGCGAGCGATGACGTGTGTATTCTCGCGCGAGAACTGCATGATCTGGTAGATTTCGTCTTTGAAAACGAATGCTTGCGGCACACCCTGCATGCCGGGGAAATTGGAATCTTCCACAATTACGGGCGCGTCGAAAACTCCCCACGGATGTTCCTTGAACCAACCGCCGATTAATTTGCCATACTCCGGCCACTTGTAGAACGTATCGGTTGCGCTGTGAACACCGATGAATCCCTTGCCGTCCTCGCCGACGAAAGATAGAAGATCTTTCTTCTGCTGCTCATCCATATCCAGTTCGCCGGTGGTGTAAAAAAGGACCGCATCGAAATAGTCCAGATTCTTGGCGTTGCCGGTCAACTTCTGCTTGGTGATGAGCTGCGTGTCGGTTTTGATGAAAGTGTCGTAGACGCCCGACTCTTGCCCTAGCCGTTCGATGGTCGCCAATGCGTGCGAAACGGAATCGTGCTGGTAACCTTTGACGGCGCCAATCGCGAGAAGTTTTTTCTTCTTGGGCTGAGCAGTGAGGGTGAGGGAGAGAGCGATTCCGAGAACGAGAGCGGCAGTGATGCGGGACATGCTCATGAGGATAACAGAGGCCGGGGTTATACTTTTTGAACGCGGCGTAGTGTGTAAATCTCCGGATGGATGTTTTCGTTCTTCAGCTTCTTCCAGTCGTCGGTGATGTGGATCAGCTTGCCGCTGATGTGATTGGATTGCTCGGAGGCCAGGAACAAAGCCAGTTGAATTTGTTTTTCGGGCGCCACGCCGCCGGTCTGGCGGATTTCCAGCGCGTCTTCGGTTTCTTTCCAGCCCGCTCTTTCACCGGCGCGCAGGATTTCGTCCGTCATATGCGTGTAGGTACCGCCAGGCCCCATGCAGTTAATTTGAATATTGTGGTCCCGTACTTCCTCGGCCACCGATTCCACCAGGCGGACCAGCGCCGCTTTGGATGCGGCATAGGCGGAAAAACCCGGCCGCGACGCGGCGGCGCCCGGGCCGCTGAGCACGATGATTTTTCCCGAACGCCGCTCGATCATGTGCGGGAGCACAGCCCGGCAGGCGTTCATCACGCCCAGCAGGTTCACTTGGATTGTCTCGGCGAGCACCTTGGCGGACTGCTCGGCAAGCGGGCCGATGGGGCCCGGAACGCCGGCCGCGCATATCAGAACGTGAACGCCGCCGTAGTCGCGCCGCATGCGGTCCACCGCCGCGCCGACCTGCTCGAAATCGGTAACGTCGGCGCGGATACGGAGAGCATTGCCGCCCGCGTGTTCGATTTCCAGATGCGCGAGATCGAGCTCGCCTTGGCTGCGGGCGAGCAAACCGACCCGGTGCCCGGCTGTTGCAAATCCGATGGCCAGTCGTTTCCCGATGCCGCGTCCCGCGCCGGTGACGAGCACACCTGTTTGAGTATGCAAGCTCTGAAATCCTTCCAATTAACGTTAGTACAAAACTGGGGGCTGGGGACTTGGGGCTGGGGACTGGTTTGAGGACTACGGATTTTTTTGGCGGTACATGGAGCTATCCACTCGCTCGAAGAGTTGGCCGGGAGTTTCGCCCGCGAGGTGCTCTACCACTCCGACCGAAACGCCGATCTCCGCCCGGGTCTCGCGGCCCTGCACGGTTGCCCGGTACCGGCCATTTATCCATTGAGTAATCTGACGCGAACGCGCAATCGCATCCGATAGTCCGCACTCCAGCAGGACGACAAATTCGTCGCCGCCCCAGCGGCAAACGAAATCGCGCGCGCGCACTTGACGGCGCAGGCGCGCGCCCAGTTGTTTGAGGACTTCGTCGCCGCACAGATGGCCGAACTGGTCGTTGACCGCCTTGAAATTATCGATGTCGAACAGCAAGACGCAAAAGGTCCGGCCATCCTGTATACGCGTTGCGATCTGGCGATCGAATTCCCGGCGGTTTCCCACTTCGGTGAGCGGGTCGAGCGATGCCTGAAGTTCAGCTTCGCGCAGCCGGCTCTGAATTTCGCCCTGCTGCATCGATTCGACGAAGCTCTGGAACTCGGCGGCATGTTCCCGCAATCGCGCGATGTCACCGGATTTTGCGATCTGATCGATCTCGTCCGCGAACCGCGCCAGGATCGTTAGAAATTGCGTGATGTCGTCGGCCAGCTCGTTATGGCTTGCCACCCTTGGAATCGCCTTTGGGAGTTGCGGGCGGCGCCTTACGCTCGAACCCTTCCTGATAGCCTTCCACGCCCTGCGCCGGCACGGCCAGCTTGATTACCTTGCGGCTGTCATCCACCCAAAAATCGAGGCTGACCTTCTGGCCTTGCGGCGTGGCGCCGTCTACCTTGAAATGATTCAGGTCGACGGTTTTGCCGACGAATTCCACCGGCTCCTTGCCTTTGAAGACCACGCTGGCCATTACTTCGGACTGGCCGATGACGTAAACGGGAAACTGCTGCGGATCCTGATTTTTCATCTCCGCGCGCATCATCAGAAAGCTCCAGGGATAGAGCGGCAGATTCTGATTCACGACAATCGCGTCGGGATGAACAATGTCTTCCCTGGACTTGAGGCCCTGGCCGTTATCGATGTCGCTCTTGGCCTTTCCGTCCGCGAAGGTGGTTTTCACATTCATCTGAATCTGTCCGAGTTTGGCTTTGGCGACGGCTTCAATCAATTGATACTTGTCGTCGGTCACCACCTTGAATTGCTCGATGTCGATTTTCATACTCCCGAGCGTCGCATTGCCGGACCCGCTCACTTCGATCTTGCCGCCGGATTTCTGAACGCTATAAGTCTCGGACGCCGCGGGACTGCCGGCGATGTAGATGGTCAGCTTGCCGGGCTTTCCGGTTGCCGCGGCGGCTGGGGGCGGAACATTCTTGACCTCCGGTGGTTTGGCCTTCTTTAAGAGCGCCTGAATGTCGTCGGGCAAATCGAATTGGTTCTTGGGCAGGTCGGCGTTGAACTCCAGGCTGGTCACTAGAATTTGCAGCTCGTTGCCGGCGACCTTATTGGTCAACTTGTGCGGCACAAGCATGTCGCCTTCTTTTCGGTAGTCCTCCGAGAAAGCCTCGGCGGCGATCTCGCCGGCCGATGTGATGCGAGTGGCTTGGGTCTTGACCAAGAGCCCGGATTCCTTGTCGTAGAAGTGAGTGGTCGGCTTCCCTTCCTTGGGAGTCATCACGACCTTGTAGCAATCGTGCCCTTCCACCTTTTCCGCGCCGGTGGTCTCGACCTTGGTATACAGCTTGCGCCAGTAAATTAGTGAGTTAAACGTCCCGTCGCGCAAGGCGTCCGCCTTCTCGACACCGTCTTTGACTTTGGGCCCTTGTATCGCCGAACGCTCCCACGCCACTTCTCCGTTGCTACCCGACTCGATTTTGCCGATGCCTTCGAATTCGATAACCAAGAGTTCCTTGTCGGGAGCAGCTTGGTAGGCTGTCACGGTTCCCTTCAAGCCACGGCCAACGACCTCGATTGTGCCATGCATCACTTCGTTGCGATGCTTTTCAATGGCCGCCTTGCCGCCAACGGCTTCGACGTAGCGGTCCAGGACAGTGTCCGCTTTGGGAAGAGTTTCGTCCGCCGCAAAAAACGGAAGGGAACTCAACAAAATTGAGAGTGCGAGCTTGTTCATAGGTGTGCCTCTGCTGGTTCCTTCAGGGTAGCAAGCTCGCGGCCCCTACTTCGACACGCTCATTACGTTGTCTTCCGGGTTCCGGTCAATCAACTTGTTATAAGGGTCGATGCCGGCGCGTGTTGGCAGCTCGTCCACGATTATCACCAGGCTGGTTGTCTTCTGCGTCAGCCGGTGCTTCGCCAGGTAGAGCGGCTTCTCGTTGTCCTTCGGTCCGTTGAACACGCCGATGTCAATCAGATCGTTCAACGGCATATCGGATTCGGCGCCTTGCCCGTCGGCCTTGCGTTTGACGGCGCTTACCGTGAGCGTCACTTTGTATTTGTGGTCCGGGGCAGGAGTGTAGGTAGCTGAAACGGCCTTGTTGTCGAATAGAACGATGGATTCAAACATGTCGCCGATCAGGTATTTCATCTCCGGCGGAGCCGCGTCGCGTAAGGCGGCGACGAACCCACGCGTGTCGGGATACGGCGCGTTCGAGTAGCGATTCTGTTCCAGATATTTTCTCAGCGCCGCGTTCACGCGGTCTTCCCCGATGTAATCGCGCAACGCGTACATCACCAACGATCCCTTGTTGTACCAGACGTACGGCTCGTTCTGAACCAGCGCCAGGGGCGGTTCCTTGCGGACCTCCGAGCCACGCCCACGCAAGTACGTATCGAGTTCGTGCTTCAGGAATTTGCGCATATTGCGCGGGCCGTACTCTTTTTCCATGATCATCAGCGCCGAATACTGCGCCAGCGTCTCCGACATCATGTTGGAGCCTTGGGTGCGGCTCCCGATCAACTGATGGCCCCACCACTGGTGCGCCAGTTCATGCGCGGTGACGTAGAAGACCATGTCGAGATCGTCGGGCCTCTCCACGCGTTGAATGAAACCGATCGCTTCGGAATAGGGCACGGTGTTGGGGAAAGACTGGGCGAAAGTGCGGTAACGCGGAAACTCTAAAATGCGAAATTGTTGGAATTGATACGGGCCAAATGCCTGGCCGAAATATTCCAGTCCTTTTTTTGAAGCTTCGAGCATGCGATCCAGGTTGTACTCGTGGCCGGGATGATAGTAGATCTCCAGGTTCACATCGCGCCACTTGTCGTGCTTCACCGCGTAGCGTCCGGAAACATAGGAGAAGAAATTGTTGATGCGCGTTCCGCCCATGTCGTACTCGAAATAACGCCGGCCATTTTCGGTCCACTCCCGTCTTAGATAACCGGGTGCGATCGCGATCTGATCCGGGGAAGTGCTGACTACGGTTCTGTACGTGATCCATTCCGAGTCGGGCGTGAAGAGATTCACGTTCTTGTAATACGCGTCGCCGGGTGGGGCCAGTTCCTCTTGCACGGGTAGATTCGCGTCGCGACGATGAACCGGGTTGCTTAATTCGACATTGTCGTCGTAGCCGATGGTGGGGAAATAATCGCGGTCGAAGAAGGTGCCGTTATAGGCCAGCTCCGCGCGCTCATTCCCGTCGCGAAAGCCATGCGACGAATAGGCGACCTTGAAATCCATGCGCGTGTTTTCGCCCGGCATCAGCGGCTTCTCCAGTTTGTAAATCGAATATTCTAGCTTCTTGTCGTCCAAGGTTTGCTGGGCAGGCCGGTCGAAACGCACATCGCTGACCGCTTCCTTGGATGTGGTGAGATGAACTTCCGGGATCGGCTGTGAACTTGGATTTGAGAGCGTGTACGTACCGTGGCCAGACAGCGAACGGCGCTCAGGATAGATATCGATGACAGCCTCGACGGCGGTGACTTTGGGCTGGAGCGTCCTTTCGAATTTCTTGTACTTGCGCTCGTAGTCAGCTTGTAGCTCCCGCGTCTGCTTACTGGTGCGGAAGCGGTTCAGGACGTGGCCGTTGTAATAGAACCATCCGCCGCTTGCAGCCATGCCGAGCGCAAACAAGACCGCCACCAGCGTCAACCGAAGGCCGCGCTCTTGCGACTGACGCCACCGGCTTACGATTCCAAGATCGGTTCCGCGCCGCGCCAATGCTATCGACAGCACCGCCAGAATCGCCATGCAGAAAAACCAATAGAGCATGGACCAAAGCACCGCCGGCACGTAATGACCGTATCCATTCATGTCCGAATAGGTGTAGGGCGAGATCTCGCCGAACAAATAGAGCCGGTTCTCCAGGCCGTAGCGGTACAGAATGGGAACCAATAGCGCGAGGCCGATTACCACGGCATGACCCGCGAATTTGTTGGCGAGCATGGTCTGCACGAACAGCGCGAACAGAATGAAGGTGAGTACTCCAGGGAAGACAATCAGGTACAGTTCCTTGAAATAAACCGGCAGCTCGAAATTGAAATAGCCAAGCGAGGCTTGCACCGCGATGCCGCAAAACATCACGATGGTCACCAGAATGAATTCGAGGAACGCCAGCGAAAGAAACTGGCTGAACCAGTTCACCCAGGAAGGCGCCGGCAAGGCATCGTGAATTTGATCGAAGTGCACATCGCGTTCGCGCCAGATCAGTTCGCCCGCGTATAGCGTCGCGATGACATACAGAAACAACGATGACGAGCCTGACACCACCTCCGCCATCAGGTAGGTAACCGGCCACACAGAGCTGCCGCGGAAGTGTCCAGCCTGACGAGCGTTCAGCACCGCCAGCACGAGCATGATCAGGGCGATGGCCCAAAATGGAATTTCGCGAACGATATTCAGAAAACGCATCCGCGTGAGGGATACGAGTTGTGAACCGATGGCTCGGCTGCCAAAAATTTGCGCCACGCGCGGCAAGGTCAATGCCGCCGCATGCCGCACGGGCTCTTCGTCTTCCTGTTCGCCGGCCTTGCGCTTGGAATCGCGGCGCGCGATCCGCTTGGCGGTCAACTGCTCGGCCGACATGGGGAAGAAAATGAAAGTGGAGATGAGGGAGGCGATTCCCACGCCGATCTACAGCAGCCGGTTATATAGAAAAACGCCGGACAAAACCAGCAGATGCGTATTCTTGTCGGCAACCGTCCAATAGCGCGTTGTGGTGTTGAACAGGACGATGCCCAGCGGGTCAAAGAGCGACGGCCAGAATGTCTCGAGGCTGCGATTCGCCAGCACGAAAATCGCGCCGATCAGATAGATGGCGAAAATTACGACGCCTTGCAAGTAGACGATCACAATGCGGCGGGTCAAGGCCGCAACCAGAAAAAACAGGCTGCCCAGGAAGAAGATTTGAACAGCGGTGATGGTCAGGTAGGGCTGCAGATAGAACCAGACGTTGAATGGACCCATGCGATCTTTGTCGGCCCAGGGCATTAGCGTTCCCGCCGCCGTGCCAAACAACAATCCCGAGAAAA
Source organism: Bryobacteraceae bacterium (assembly GCA_036521635.1). Classification (GTDB taxonomy): domain Bacteria; phylum Acidobacteriota; class Terriglobia; order Bryobacterales; family Bryobacteraceae; genus Palsa-89. Next base: position 14,021 of record DATDHK010000039.1, read on the forward strand.
TGAGCAGGCTTACCACCATCGAACCGGCCCATCGTCCGCCCAGATACGCGAATTTCGATAGCGGCTTGGTGAAGATAAGTTGATAGGTGTCCAATTGAAAGTCGCGTAGTATCGACGTTCCAAAAAGAGCGGAGATGATTACGGTGCCGAACGACGTGAGCTGAACACAGAAAATTGCTAATGCGAACGGACCATTCAGCAGCACCTTACCGGCGCCGATAGGGCCGAAGTCCGTGGCGGACACCGCGAACAACGTCATGAGAAACCAAATCGCAAAATAGACGTAGGTGGAGATGGCGCGTAACCGGAATTTGATTTCAAACCAAAGGAAGTGGAGGAACATGGGAGCTCCGGTCAGTTCCGCGTCGCGCGGCTGAGGTTCAGGAAATAGACGTCCTCAATATCGGGGTCAACCGGTGAGAAGCCGGCGCCGGGGTGCGTATCCGCATAAACGCGAACTTCGGTCAGGCCGGCCACCAGATGCGTCGAGATAACGCGATGCGTCTCTTCCACGTCCGCTAATTCTCCGGCGTCGTCCATCATCTTGCGCCAGATTTTGCCGCCCAACGCGTCGATGCTTTGCGCGGGCGAGCCTTCGAGCAACACTTCGCCCTGGCTGATGATGGCCATTTGCGGACAAAGCTCGCGCACGTCGTCGACGATGTGCGTGGAAAGAATCACGATGACGTTGCGGCCGATGGAGCTGAGCAGATTCAGGAATCGATTGCGCTCGGTTGGATCGAGGCCGGCGGTCGGCTCGTCGACAATGATCAGCTTGGGATTGCCGAGAAGCGCTTGCGCGATTCCGAAGCGTTGCTTCATGCCGCCGGAAAATGTGCCGAGTTTCTTTTTGCGCACGTCCCAGAGGTTGGTTTGTTGGAGCAGCCCCTCCACCATCTCCTTGCGCTCGCCGCGGTTGAGAATGCCCTTCATGACGGCCAGGTGATCGAGCATGTCGAGCGCCGACATTTTCGGATAGATGCCAAACTCCTGCGGCAAATATCCCAGGATGCGGCGGACGGAATCTTTCTCGCGCAGCACGTTGAGTCCATCAAAGGAAACTTCGCCGGAGTCGGCGTCTTGAAGCGTCGCCACGGTGCGCATGAGCGTCGACTTGCCGGCGCCGTTGGGCCCCAGGAGTCCGAACATATTGGTGCCGATGGTGAGGCTCAAATTCTTGAGGGCCTGCACGCCGTTGGAGTAAGTTTTCGATAAGTTCGAGATCTGGAGGATCAGTTGGGGATCGGGCATTTGATGATGTTACTACGCTCACGAGTGGCCCAATGTTCCGTGCGGCTGGTACGGTTCTGCCAGCGATTTCAACTCGGACTTATCCAGTTTCAGGCTTAGCGCCGCGATGGCGTCATCCAAATGCTGCATCTTGCTGGCGCCGACGATCGGTGAGGTGACACCCGGCTGGGCGAGAATCCAGGCGAGCGCTATTTGGGCGTTCGGCGCGCCGCGCTTCGCGGCAATTTCAGAGAGCCGATTCACCACCGCAAAATCGGAGGGCTGATAGTACAGCCGGTGGGCGTATTCGTCCTTCCTGGCGCGCAGCGTCTCGCCGAAATCCTCCGGTGTGCGGTTGCCCGTCAGAAAGCCGCGCGCCAGCGGACTCCACGGCAACACGCCGATGCCTTCCTCCAGGCATAGCGGAATCATCTCGCGTTCTTCTTCGCGATAGATCAGGTTGTAATGATTTTGCATGGTGACAAATCGGGTCAGCCCCAGATCGTCCGCCGTGTACAGCATCTTCGCGAACTGCCAGGCGAACATTGACGACGCGCCGAGGTACAACGCCTTCCCCATTCGCACGACGTCGTGCAGCGCTTCCAGAGTTTCTTCGATGGGAGTGTGGTAGTCGAAGCGATGGATTTGATAGAGATCGACGTAGTCCGTGCCGAGCCGGCGCAAGCTGTCGTCGATGGCGTGCATGATGTGCTTGCGCGAGAGGCCTTTTTGATTCGGATCGTCACCCATGGCGTTGAAGACTTTGGTTGCGATCACCACGCGGTCGCGCGATGGGCCAAATTCCTTGAGGGCGCGGCCCAGGATCGCTTCACTCACGCCCACTGAATACATGTCGGCCGTGTCGAAAAAGTTGATGCCCAATTCCAGCGCGCGGCGGATGAACGGGCGGCTCTCTTCTTCCTCCAACACCCACTCCCGCCAGCTTTTCGATCCGTAAGTCATCGCACCCAGGCATAGACGCGAAACTTTTAAGCCGGTGGATCCGAGATTGACATAGTCCATATCTTTCTTCGATACCATCTCGGGGAGCTGGAAGGCTAGCGGAGCAATGCGGGGAACACGAGGAACACGAGGAACACGGGGAACACACGAGGGGACGGGAACACAAGGAATACGAGGGATACGAGGAACACCCGAGCAGTTTTTCGTTGCTTCGGTGTTCCTCGTGTTCCCCGTGTTCCTTCGTGTTCCTCTTAGTACTGTGGTACACTGGTACATATGTCACACAAAGAAGTTGTCGTCGAACGCATCCAAACCGGGGTTCGCATGGAGAAGAGATTGTTGAAAGTCCTGAAGGCGATCGCCGAACTCAAGGACATGTCGCTCGGCGATCTGCTGGAGGGTATCGTGTTGCATGCGTTTGAAGGGAAGGGCGCGTTTTCCAAAGACACGCTTCGTCAAATCCAGCAATTTCGCAGCATCTACGGGCTGACGCTGACGGCGGCGGACAGTCATCGGCTCAAGGAGGCACAGTCGTGAACATGAAAACCAATGAAAATGTTGTGCAGGTTCGGACGCGGTTTCATTTCACCGCGGACTTGGCGTATCCGGTGGCGGCTCCTCTTTTCGGAGCGCTGGCGGAGCAAAAATGGGCTGAGGGTTGGAAACCGATGTTTTTGTATCCGGATCCGCCCGCCGATCAGGAAGGCGCGGTATTTCGAGTGGAGCGTCCGGGCGACTCCAGCGTTTGGACGGCGACGGTGTTCGATCTTCCGGGCGGGCATGTTCAGTATTTGGTGGTCCTCAACAATGTGATCTTGACGCGGATCGATATTCGGCTGGCGAGAAATGGCGATCAGAAAACCGACGTATCGGTGTTGTACGAGCGGACTGCGATCGATCCGAGCTTCAACGATGAGGTGAGGGTCCTTGCGAAAAGGGATGAAGGACGTGCGGACGAATGGCGCAACGCGATCAATGCGTGTGGAGCGCGGATGAAAAGTGCTCCCTAGTTCTGGCTCGGTTCGATGGTGACTACTTGGCCGTTATCCAATCGGATGGTGGCGAGGGGTTTTCCATTGGCCCGGTATTGGCAGATTTCCAGCATGTGGCCTTCGTCCGGAATCGTGATGCGAGAGCTGGGACGGCCGAGCGCCGCCACCAAGTCGTGCTCCGTTGTGCCGATCTTGATCAGCGCCAACTCTTCCGCCGTTGGCTGCTTTGCCGGCGGCTCGACGGGCACGATGGCGAACGGTTGAGCAACCACCGGCGCGTACGCTGCCGACTCGTTGCGAGGCGCGCGGCGGCGCGATGGCGAACTGGGCTGGCTGCTGGGGCTGTAGCCGTCCGACGCCGCGGGGCCTGAACTTGAGGGAACGCCAGTGACCCGGACCCCCGCCGCCGAGCCGTCACTTGCGCCTTTTATCAAAGGCTTGCTGGGAGTCTTCGCCGCCTTCTGGGCGCTATTATCCACTTGGCTGAAAATCTTGGTAATGGCGTTGCTAAGCGGCTTTCCGGCGGCTGTACCGATGGTCGCGCCGGCGGCTGCCGCGGCGTGTTCAGAAAGACTTTGAGCCTGGATGCCGCCACTCACGATCAGGCTTCCAAGTATTGCGATGGGCGCGAACAGACGCATATATTTTCCCTCTGTTCGCATACTAAGGGTTACACGTGTACTCGCGCCAGACTCGAAACACCTTAGAGCCAGCACGTAAAAGTACCTGGAGCGCGCTCCGGAATGCTATTCTTCCCTCGTGCAGTTCAAGTTTCTATCTGTGCTGGCGTTGTCCGTGGCGTGCTTCGCTCAAAAAAATCCGTTCACCGGCGATGCCAGCGCCGTGGAGGCGGGCCGATTGCTGTTCCGGATATCATGCGCGGGATGTCACGGCCTGCATGCCATGGGTGGACGAGGCGGGCCCGATCTCACGCGCGGAACTTATTCGACCGGCGACGCCGACCGGGATTTGTATTCCAAGATCTCAAACGGCGTGCCGGGCACCGAAATGCCTAGCTTCCGTGAACCGCTGGACGACTCCAACATTTGGCGGCTGGTCACATACGTTCGCTCGCTTTCGCACGCCGGCGGCGCCGCCATCAAAGGCGACCGTGTTGCGGGCGAGAAGTTGTTCTGGGGCAAAGGAAGTTGCGGACAATGCCATCGCGTAGGAATGCGTGGTACTGCGATCGGGCCGGATTTGACGCGGGCCGGCAAGCAGCGCAGTCTGGCGTATCTTCGGGAATCGGTGGTGTCGCCGGATGCGGACTTGACGCCGGGCTACGCAACCATCGCGGTAGTTACGCGCGACGGCGCGAAGATCAGCGGCGTCGAAAAGGGCTTCGACAATTTCTCGGCGCGGCTGATGGATCTTTCCGGGCGCTACTACTCCTTTCTGAAAGACAATGTGACGTCGATGGAGCGCGAGTACCGGTCACTTATGCCGTCGAATTACGGACGCATGTTTAGTCCACGCGAGCTCGACGATCTGCTCGCTTATCTTGCGAGCCTCGGAGGTGAACAGTGACCCGTCTGAGTTTGGCGTTGCTTCTTCCGGCCGCGCTGTTGGCGCAAAGTGGCGCGGGCGAGTGGAAAACCTACGGGCAGAATTCGCTGGGGTGGCGCTACAGTGAGCTAAATCAGATCGACACAACGAGCGTCGCCCGGCTGGCGCCCCGTTGGATTTTTCAATCGGGCATGACCGGCGGTTTTGAAACCACGCCCCTGGTTTTCAACGGCCAGATGTTCATCGCCGGACCTTCCAACAATTCCTGGGCGCTCGATTTGTTGACGGGTAAGCCGCTCTGGCACGTTAAGAAAACTCCGCCGGGCCGCTTGAATCTTTGCTGCGGCGAAGTGAATCGCGGATTCGCGATGCTGGGCGACCGGCTGTTCCGAGTCAACATCGAAGGCACGCTGGTGGCGCTCGATATCCGGACCGGCGCCACGCTTTGGGAGACCAAGCTGGCGGACCACAAGAAAGGCTACAGCGCTACTGCCGCACCGCTGATCGCGAACAACCTGGTGATCACGGGAATTGCGGGCGCCGAATTCGGCACGCGAGGTTTTGTGGATGCGTACAATCCGGAAACCGGCAAACTGGTGTGGCGCTTCAACACGGTTCCCGGTGAAGGTGAGCCGGGCAGCGAAACGTGGTCGGGCGAGTCGTGGAAGCTGGGCGGCGGCTCCACTTGGATCACCGGAACCTACGACCCGGCGTTGAACCTGATTTATTGGGGCATTGGAAATCCCGGACCCGACATGGATGGCGACGTCCGCCGCGGCGACAATTTGTATTCCTGCAGCGTAGTGGCGCTGGACGCGGGCACCGGGAAACTGAAATGGTATTACCAATTCACGCCGCACGACGTCCACGATTGGGATGCGATCAGCGATCCGGTTCTGGTGGATCTTACGATCGCGGGGCGCGCGGTGAAGGCGCTGATTCAAGCCAACCGCAACGGCTTTTTCTACGCTCTCGACCGGACCACCGGCAAAGTTCTGGTGGCCAAGACCTACACCAAGGTCACCTGGGCAAAAGGAATTGGACCGGACGGACGGCCGATTCTGATCCCCGGCCAGGACCCGACCGAGGAAGGCAATCTTGTTTGTCCCGGATTGGGCGGTGGGCACAATTGGTCGGCCACCGCTTACAGTCCGCAAACCGGGTTGTACTATTTCAATTCGAGCGAAGATTGCCACTTGTTTTTCAAAACCAAGCAGGGTTTCACGGAAGGTCAGTGGTATCAGGCCAGCAATGTGGAAGGTCCGCGAGGCGCGCACGGCACGGGCAGGATTCTTGCTGTTGACCCAACTACAGGTGAGACAAAGTGGCATTTCGACATGGTCAGCTCGACGTCGGCCGGAGCGCTGGCAACGGCGGGAGGGCTGGTGTTCAGCGCCGATGGACAAGGCTACCTGATCGCTTTCGACGCGCGAACCGGCAAGGTGTTGTGGAAATTTCAGACCGGCGGGGGAATCGCGGCTCCGCCCGTTAGTTATGCATTGGATGGCAAGCAGTATATTGCGATCGCGGCCGGCGGGTCGATCATGACATTCGCGTTGCAGTAGGGAACCGCTCCCTATGGTCGCGGCTCGGTAGGAAGCGCGTAGACCTCTATGAACTGCCCACGTTGCGTCCAGCGCTTCATGGACACCAGTCCGAAGTGGCGGCGAACTTCATCCGCATTCATCTGGCGCTCGTATTGGTAGAAATGGCGTAGAAATTGCTCCACTGACGGCGACCGCAACACGCCCCAACTGGGCTCCCAGGTGCGCGAGTAAAGCACCAGCACATCCACACCTTTCGGGTCGGTGCTGTTCAGAGTGGAGTAGCGCAGGTCGGAGGTCTCGACCGAAGACAATTTGTGTTCCACGTATCCGAAGGCCGGATCGCGGAGTGCGGCTGTGAGCGGCCAGGCGGTGTAGATGGTTTTAGCTGCATAACTGCTTTCCAGAAACTCGGCCGCGTTGTGATGCAGCTCGACGAAATCGACCATCGCGAGATTGTTCTCCAGTGGAAATGGATACGGAGGATTAACGAACAGGCCCAGCAACAGGCCGGCCGACACAGCTACTAGACCGGCGTTTCGCCAGAACGGACGCAGCACGGACCAAGCCGCCGCCATCGCAATGTATACCAACGGCAACACGGGAAGAAGGTAGCGTTCCAGCTCAGCGCCGCCCAACAGGCTTACTAACAGTACGTGCCCGCCGATGAATAGCCACGCAATTTTCCATTCGCGATTCGCAAATGTGCGCGATTTCTTCCATGCATACAAGATCGCGATCGATCCGGCCCAGCGGAAGTCGGCGATGAACAGGTAGTAGATGCGGCGGATCAGGCATAGCGCGGCACGAACTGGATGCAGGGCATAGCCCAGATTGTAATGCGTGTAGCCGGCGTCGCCGAAGAGATGCCCAGTGCTGCGCCAAAGCACGAAGAACCACACCGCCAGGACCGCAAATGGCGCGGCATAATACACGGCGCACTTGCTGCGAGGCCGATCGAGAAGCAACGTCACAAAGAAGATGCCCGGAAGAAGCACGCCGGTTTCCTTGGCGAGAACCAAGGCGATGCACATCAGCGCCGCGGAGCGATGATGGTCCTGTAGAAAAAGCAGAAGCGCCAGCACGGTGAAAAGCATGGCTGGCATATCCAGTTGCGCCATCATCGACTGTATGTAGAACAGCGGATCGAGCAACAACAGCAGCACCGGCGCAAATGCCGGGGCGCCGCTCAATCCGCGGCATAAATGGATCGCCAGCAGAAATGTCGCGAGGGCCGTCAGGCTGGCCAGCAGCAACATGGCGGAACGGGTGGCCACGATGGAATAGCCGAAAATCTTCCAGACCACTGCCAGGTAGGCCATCACGCCGGGGGGATGTGAATTGGGCACTGTCGAATGCGGAATCCAGGCGTCGTCGTGATAGATGTCGAGCGCGGCGGGAACAAATTGTCCTAGTTCGTCCCAGAAATACGGCAGATCAAAATAAGGGGCGTGAGTGAGGAAGATAACCAGAGCGAACGATACGAAGAAAAACAGATAAGTATCGGGCCGGACACCGTGCCGGAACTGCGGCCTTGGTTCCGGGATCGCCTGCATTACTGAATCGCGCCGGAGGAGCCGTGAGGTTCCAGTTTAATTTCTCCGAAGGTTGCTTCGTACTGCGAAATGTTCTGCGTCAGGATATTCAACAACGCCTTGGCTTGCTGCGGGCTTAAGTAGATGCCCTGGAAATTGTGGATGACCACGTTTTCAGGCGCGGTTTGATTAACGGTGCCGAACATGAGGAAAAAGTCCCACAAGTTCACGCGTATTTGAACGCTGTTGGCGTAGTGCTCCCGGTAATCCGCGGTGTTGGTCAACTGAAATTTGGGCTGTCCTTGAGAAGGCGTCATAGACACAACCATAGTGACACACCGGAAAGAATGGACAGGCAGTAGGTTTGGGTGTGGACGACGGAGATGGTCTGCGTTCTAGCGGTTCCTCGCAGATGGTATTCACGTTCCGAAGCTGTGTGAGAAGAAAGGCTGGGCTAAAATAGTCGGTAGTCACAGACTAAAACTCGGACGTCGCTCATTTTGATTATTGGCAAAGATTCTCCCCTGCGAAAAATTCCAATGGCTCTAAGTCGCCGCCAAGCGCTGTTTATGGAAGGAATCCGTTACAGCATTGATATGGCT